>NZ_CAUGIN010000027.1:0-40666 GCF_959599685.1 Lachnoclostridium phocaeense | reverse complement strand
TCAATCGGAGCCTATTTTTTAGGCTTCGCTTTTTCATAACTTATTTGACACTACCGCTGCCGTCTCTGGAAATAGTATGGATATGCCCCCGGAAAAATATACGTCAGGGTATGCCTTTTTCAGATTTTTTCTCGCATTCTTCCCAGTATTTTTTTCTCCATCCTGGAGACCTGCACCTGGGAGATCCCCATCATCTTTCCCACCTCCGACTGAGTTTTGTCTGCAAAATACCGCAGATAGATAATCCTTCTCTCCAGGGGTTCCAGCTGCTCCAGAAGCTGGGAGAGGAGCATGTGGTCCAGAAGCTTCTCTTCTCTTTCCTCCCTTTCTTCCAGTTTGTCCAGGAGCTGGATCTCACGCCCGTCTTTCTGATAGATTGTCTTGTGGAGGGACTCTACCTCCGCTCCCGCCTCCATGGCAAGCACCAGCTCCTCTGTCTCCACCCCGGCCTCCCGGGCCACCTCCTCTACCGTTGGCTCCTTCCCTGTGCGCTCCCGCAATTTTTCCCTGCAGAGACTGGCTTTGTAGGCGGTCTCTTTCAGGGACCGGCTCACCTTGATCATGCCGTCATCCCGCAGGAACCGCTTGATCTCCCCGGATATCATGGGCACTGCGTAGGTGGAAAACTTCACGTCATAGGACAGGTCAAACTTGTCGATGGCTTTCAGAAGGCCGATGCTGCCGATCTGGAACAGATCCTCCACCTCCGCTCCCCTCCCCCGGAAGCGTTTTACAATGCACCATATCAGTCCTGTATTTTCCTCCACAATCTGTGCTTTCGCCTCTTCATCCCCTTCGTGAGACTTCTGTATCAAAGCGATTGTGTGGTCCATAGCTCCCTTCCTCTGCCGATCTCCTTTCTCATTTTCACCGTGGTGCCTTTCCCAGGCTCCGACTCTACCTCCAGCTCATCCATAAAGGCCTCCATAAAGGAAAATCCCATGCCGGACCGCTCCATCTCCGGCTTTGTGGTAAAGAGGGGCTCCATGGCCTTCTTCACATCCGGGATCCCCACGCCCCTGTCAGACACTTCCAGAAACAGGCTCTTCCCCTGGATCCAGGCCCTGATATGTACTTTGTGGAGTGTGTTCTCATAGCCGTGTATGATGGCATTGGTGACCGCCTCCGACACGGCTGTCTTCACATCCGACACCTCCTCCACCGTGGGGTTCAGCTGGGTCATAAAGGCTGCCACCGTCACTCTGGCAAAAGCCTCGTTGGACGAGTGGCTGTCAAAATAAAGTTCCATTTCATTTGTCACATCCCCTATACGCTCCATCTTATTTATCCTCCTCATAGATCTGCATAATCTTCATAACGCCGGACATGGTCAGGATCTTTCTCATCCTCTCATTTGTGTGGACCGCCCACACTTCGCCTCCCATCATATATACCTTTTTGTACCGTCCCATGATGACTCCTATGCCGGAGCTGTCCATAAAACCGGTGTCCGCAAAATCAAAAATAATATATCGGATGTGCTCTCTGTCGATGAGTCTGTCCGCCTCCCTCTTGATCTCTTCCGCATTGTGATGATCCACATCTTCCGGCAGAAAAATAGTGAGACAATTCTCCTGTACCTGATACTTCAATTGCAATTCCTCCATCCTTTTCTTTTTTCCGGCCCGTGGGAGGGCCCCTATCCTGCAGGAAGGCCCGGCCTTTCCTGTAGAAAAAAAGAGAAGGATATACTTTCTTCTGTATATCCTTCTCTTTTGTGTCTTTTTTATACGCTTGTCAGCCGGGCACCCCTACTCGGAAGCGTCCTCCCCGGAGCTGTCGCCGCCTCTGGATGTATCAATATTGGGGTACTCCGTCTGTACCCTCTCTGTCCATGTGTTGGCATTCTCCGTATCACCGGAGGCAGAGTAGGACTGGGCCAGAAGCCACATGGCCTGTCCATCGTCGTAGCCTGCGTTCATCTGCATAACTGTGTTCAGGTTTGCAATGGCGTCCGCATAGTTGGCCACCTCAAAGTTCTGCTGGGCTGTGTAGTAGAGCGTCTCGCAGTATCTGCCGTAAATGTCCTCTGTCATCGTGTCAAACTGCTCTCTTCCGACTGCCCCGAGAGAATCCGGATTGACTTTCAAAAGCTCCTCCACCATAGCAGCGTCACTCATGTCCTCCGCCTGGTAGTGATCATACATGTTCAGGACGATCTCATAGCTGTCCTGGGTGGATGCCGCCGTCTGCTGGGCTGTCTCCGTGGCCTCGCTGTTGGCCCGATACTGTTCCAGCTCCGTCTGCAGCGCACTGATCTGGGCCTCCTGCTCCGCGATCTGGCTGCTGAACTCTTTCACCTGCCGGTTGGTCCTCTCTGCTGTTGAACTGTTCACAGCCGGCATGATCAGGAACCACATGACAGCCACGCCCACCACCAGACCGATCACAATGTTCACAATCGTCATGAGACCCGCATTTTCTTTTACACCTGCGGAAGCCGGCTGAATAATCGTCTCATTTCCGATATTGTAGGTGACTGTCTGGGGTTTTTCTTTTTTGCCCTCTTTGTCCGCCTGGCGGAGCGCCCTGTTCCTGCGCAGCTCGTTCATCTCATGCATGTACCGCAGGGTGATGTCGTTGGTCGTGTCCAGCCTGTGGGCCTCCTTCAGAGTGTGGCGCGCTTTCCCGTACTGCTGGGTATGCAGGTACAGCAGGGATAAAAGCTGGTAAGCCTTCAGAAAAGTGGGGTGATCCGCCACCACTTTTTTCAGCTGGATAATGGCCAGATCCTCCCCGTCCTGATAGCAGTAGGAGAGACTCTGGTTAAATTTGCGAATCGCCTGGTTTACTTTCTCAAGCTCCGTCGGATTTTCCTGCAGTTTCTTTATATAGTAATTGGCGATGTTCTCATGGGCCTGGAAATTCTTGCTGAGGATCCACTCCACAAGTGCCTCCCCGACTTCTCCCCGTCCATAATAGACAAGTCCCAGAAGGTTTCTCGCCGCGATGTTTTCTCTGTTATACTGAAGGCTTTTCTTCAGGGATGTGACCGCTCCGGACATGTCCCTGATCCTGGCCCTCTTAAGTCCGTCATTGTACCAGTAGTTGGACTGGTACACCAGTTTCTGTGTATACTCCATATGATCCCCGTATTCTTTCTACTTACTGTTGTTTGTCTGCTCGATCATCTCCCGCAGAATATCACTCATATCCGTCAGATCTTCCTGGTATACTGCGTCCTCTATGTCTTCCACTTCCACGCTGGGCTGGAATTTCTTCAGTTCTTCTTCGTAGTTCAGCATAAATCTATACCTCCTCTATGTGCAGACAGCATTCTCTTCAAATAGTCTCCGCAGCTCTCCGATCATATAAAGAGAGCCAAGGCAGCAGATACAGCGGTCATGCCGCCTTGCCAGCGCCTCCTGAAGGGCCTCTCCGGGCTCCCGGCACACCAGCACCTGACTGTCCGTATATCTGCGGAAGATCTCTCCCAGCTCCCTCGCAGGAACCTTTCTGCTGTCTTTGATTTCTGTGACAATATAAAGTCCGGCCTTCACTCTGCCGCACAGGATGGAGACCATCTTTTCATACTCCTTGTCCGACACAGCGGAAAAAAGGATCACCGGCCCCCTCTCCCCGAGCGCATCCAGCGTGTCTGCAAAAGCTTCCACAGCCCCCGGATTGTGGGCTCCGTCCAGGAAGATCCCCGGCCGTATCTCCTCCATCCGGCCCTTCCAGACAACGCGGGAGACCGCTTTTTTCCATCTTTCATAATCTACATATTCCTCCGGGAGCACCGTCTCCAGCGCCGCAAGAGCCAGGGACACATTCATCATCTGGTAAGTCCCGCATCCCCGAATCGTCCAGAGTTCATCTTTATCATACGCACTGCCCCTTGAAAATGCAATATGTTTCCTTGTAATTTCCCGGATTTCGAACGCATTTTTCCCAAGCTTTCTACAATCTGCGTGGAGGGCCTTTGCCCGCGCTTCTATAACTGCCGCAGCCCCCGGATCTGTCCCGTCAAAGATGACAGGAACTCCCTTCTTGATGATCCCGGCCTTCTCAGCTGCGATCTGCTCCACCGTATCCCCCAGATACGCCGTGTGATCCAGACTGATGGAAGTGATCACCGCGACGGCCGGGTGCTCCACTGCGTTGGTGGCATCCAGCCTGCCTCCCAGCCCTGTCTCCAGGATGATATACTCCACATCTGCATGGGCAAAAGCCAGCATGGCCATTCCAAAAAGAAACTCAAAATAAGAAGGATGGGAGACGCCGTCCGCTGCCATCCCATCCACTGTCTCTTTCACCTGCTCAAACACGGCGAGAAATTCTGCATCATCTATCTGTTCCCGGTCCACCACGATCCGCTCATTTATGGATATCAGATGGGGGGACGTAAAAAATCCTGTCCGTCTCCCCATCTCCAGGAGCACCGCCTGCATGTAGGCACAGACGGACCCCTTCCCATTGGTTCCCGCCACATGGATGATCTTTCTGTCCATCCCCGGGTTTCCCATTCTTTTCAGAAAGTCACGTATATAGGCCAGGGAATGCTTCTCTGTAAATTTCGGTATCTCTTCTATATAAGCAACAGCCTCTTGATAGGTCATTTCTACTCTTCCTCTTCTCCGTTTGCCACAACCCAGGATACACCCTCCTGGTCTGCGCTTCCTGTTCCCGGCACTTTATTCAGCGTGCCGTCCTGGTAAACATACTCACACGAAGTGCGGAAGATCGTATTGCTGGACCCCACCTGGCTGACAGTCACTACATCGCCGTTTTCCAGAGTGGTCTCCGGCAGCTCGATCCTTGTATTATTCAGGAAGGAACTCTTCTGCCGCTCGCCGTTCACGTAGACCCGGCTGTTCTTGGTAAAGTTCTCGCCATACAGACTGTAGCCTTCCTCCAGCTTTGGCACCAGATCCGTGATCTCCACATCCTTCACACCCATCTGCATATGTCCCTCGGTGATGGGCGGTTCGCCATCGTACACATACTGCTCTCCGTACATGATATCGTACTGCAGAAGCTCCAGGTCTGCCAGGTAATTCTTGGTCTGCCGGCGCTCCTGGTGATAGTTGAAGACTGCACCGGAGTGGATGTCCAGACGCTCCATCACGTCTGCCATGATCTGGTAGGAAGGAATGTTCCTGTCCTCCTTTGCAAGGCCGATGTTGTCCCAGATCACATAGTTTGTATTGTAGAGATAGCGGCTCTTTAAGTCCTCCGCCTCCAGCCCCATGGTGGGAAGGTGGTCTCCATAGAACACGACCACTGTGGGCTCTCCTCTCTCCTCAATAGCAGCCACCAGGTCGCCTGCGAACTTGTCCATCTCATAGACCTGATTCACATAGTATTCCCATTTATTCTTGAGAGCCTCATCCTCGATGCCCTCTACCGTGATCTTCGGATTCTCGATGACCTGCTCCTCCGGATAATCTCCGTGTCCCTGGACGCTGACGCCGAACACAAAGTCCTGCTGCTGCGTGGTGTCCATGGCCTCCAGGATATGGTCGATGAGTATCTCATCCTTGGACCAGCCGTTTTCTGTAGTCTGGAGAATGTTCATAAACTCTTTGCTCGTAAATGAGTCAAAGCCCATCATATTGTACACTCTGGCACGGCTGTAGAAATTCCCTCCGTTGTTGTGGAGGGCGTGGGTCCCGTATCCAAGGGCGCCAAACGCCGTGGCAGCACTCTCCGTGGGCTGAAACTTCACGATCGTCTTGTAGGGGTACTCTCCAGGGCCAAAGTAGCGCATGTTCATACCAGTGAGCACCTCAAATTCTGTGTTGGCTGTCCCCGCCCCCACAGAAGGCACTTTAAAATAGCCAGATGAGTACTGCTCCGCCATGGCGTGAAGGTTGGGAGTGGCATCCTCAGAAGTTGTGAAAAACTCTGCCTCCTCCACATCAAAGTAGGATTCCAGCTGTATAAAGATCACATTGGGCAGCTCTTCTTCTGAGCGGCCTGTCTCATTCTTTGTGATCTCCCCGTTACTGCTGATCTGGTCCATCGTCTCCTGGCTGTAGCCATTGGGCTCGTCGATACCTGTATTAAAGAGACTGGCCATAAAGCAGTAGGGAAGTCCATAATCCTCGTAGGCGAATGCTATATTTCCAAAATAATTGGAGACAACCCGCTTGTCCAGAGCCACCTGGGAGATGAATGTGTAGGCGCCGAAGCACACTACAACGCCCACAAGCGCCAGAATGCGGTGCATCTTCCCCTCAAACTGGCCGCCCCGCCTCCACATGGACACGCTCCACACGATGACAGCAGCCAGGCCCACGATCACCAGCACCAGCTCCAGCGGATCAAAGTAGTTGTTGATCAGGGTCAGTCCCTCTCCAGCCGCCTTCAGATCCTGGGCGTTAAAGGGGGTCACACGGACCATCAGCATGTAGCCGTTGGCCACCCCCAGAACCAGCCAGAGCACGCTGATGACGATGCGGGCGAAAACCCGCCTCCGCACCAGGTACACCACCGTGAAGGTCATAAAGATCATAAATGCATTGTACAGGAACACCAGCGGCGATCCCACCATATAATCCCAGGCCTCAAAGGGTGAATGCCTGGAGATGGCCTCTATGGCAAAATTGATCAGACATGCCAGCAGGGCATGAAACACCAGTGAAAAGCGGTTCATAAAAGCGTAGACCGGCTTCATTTTCTGGGCAAACGGCCCGTTACGGCGGGCCTCCAGGATCCTCTCCCGGCGCTCCTTCCTTGCCCGGTGCCACGCCTTTATATCTTCTTTTTTCAAATGTCTGATTTTATAAAGGGCGCCCTTGATATCAGGCTTTTTCAAGTGAATTTTTTTCATTGTCATCCCTTTCCTTTTCCCTGTGGATCATCTGCTGACATTCTGACGGTTGTCGGTTCTCTTCTGTCTGCTCTTGCGGTACTGCCGCTCCTCTAAGCCATCTTCTCTTTCAATGAGGCAAGGCGGTCTTTTACCTGCGCCATCATCTGCTGGTATTTTTCCAGCTTCTCTCTCTCCTCCTGCACTTTGGCAGCGGGAGCCTTGCTGACAAATTTCTCATTGCCCAGCATGCCATTGGACCGCGCGATCTCTTTTGTGAGACGGGCCTCCTCTTTTGTGAGACGCTCGATCTCCTGGTCAAAGTCGATCATATCTTCAAGCGGCAGATAGGCGGCGGCATCCGGAACAACTACGGAGATAGCGTCCTCACCGATGCCTTCTTTATTCTGCTGCATGATAAAGTCTGACGCATTGGCGAGACGGATCATGGCATCTTTCAGCTCCTCGAAGCCCGCAAGCAGCTCCTTGTCTTCGCTTACCACATAGATCTTGACTTTCCTGTTTGCCGGAACATTCATCTCCGCCCGGATATTTCTCACACCGCTGGCGATGAGTTTCAGGTGTTCCACCACATTTTCAGCCTGGGGGAACTCCCACTCTTTTTTCGCTTCCGGCCAGTCGGACATCATCAGCGACTCTTCCTCCGGGATCAGTTTGCTGTAGATCTCCTCTGTCACGAAAGGCATGAACGGATGGAGCAGCTTCAGCGCGTTTTTCAGCACTTCCCTTAAAGTCCAGAGAGCCACGTTCGCTGACTCCGGCTCTTCCTTGGCATTGTACATTCTCTGTTTTACAAACTCGATATACCAGTCACAGAACTCATCCCAGATAAAGTCATAGACTTTCTGCAGAGCGATACCCAGCTCAAACTTGTCCATGTTCTCTGTGACATCCCGGATCAGCCTGCTGCACCTGGAAAGGATCCACTTATCCGCCGGCAGAAGCTTCTCAAGCTCCGGCTCTGTGATCGTTTTATCCTCCATGTTCATGAGAATGAACCTGGAAGCATTCCACACTTTATTAGCAAAGTTACGGCTGGCCTCCACTCTCTCATTGTAGAAGCGCATGTCGTTTCCGGGGGCATTTCCTGTCACCAGGGTCATACGCAGGGCGTCCGCGCCGTACTGGTCAATGATCTCCAGCGGGTCAATGCCGTTTCCTAAGGACTTGCTCATCTTGCGTCCCTGGGAGTCTCTCACAAGGCCGTGGATGAACACGGTGTGGAAGGGGCTCTTTCCTGTATGGGCATACCCGGAAAATACCATGCGGATCACCCAGAAGAAAATGATATCGTATCCTGTCACAAGTACATCTGTGGGATAGAAGTAGTCCAGGTCCTCGCTCTTTTCCGGCCATCCCAGCGTGGAGAAGGGCCACAGGGCAGAACTGAACCAGGTGTCCAGCGTATCCTCATCCTGTGTAAGATGGGTGCAGCCGCACTTCGGGCATTTCTCCGGCATTCCCCTGGATACTACTACCTCGCCGCACTCGTCGCAGTAGTAGGCCGGGATCCGGTGTCCCCACCAGATCTGACGGGAAATACACCAGTCACGGATATTTTCAAGCCAGTGCAGGTAGATCTTGTCAAACCGCTCCGGCACAAATTTCAGATCGCCGTTCTTCACAGCCTCGATGGCAGGCTTTGCCAGCTCATCCATCTTCACGAACCACTGCTGCTTGATGAGAGGCTCCACTGTGGTGTGGCAGCGGTCGTGGGTTCCTACGTTGTGAGAGTGGGGCTCTACCTTTACAAGGTATCCCTGCTCTTCCAGATCCTTCACCATGGCTTTTCTCGCCTCATAGCGGTCCATGCCGGCGTACTTGCCGCCGTACTGCTCATTGATGGTGGCGTCGTCATTCATGATGTTGATCTCAGGCAGGTTATGCCGTTTTCCAACCTCAAAATCGTTGGGGTCGTGAGCCGGTGTGATCTTCACGGCACCGGTTCCGAATTCTTTGTCTACATAGTAGTCCGCCACAATGGGGATCTCCCGGTCTGTCAGCGGAAGCAGACATTTCTTTCCTACGATGTCTTTGTATCTCTCATCGTCCGGATGCACAGCGATGGCTGTATCTCCCAGCATGGTCTCCGGACGGGTAGTCGCGATCTCCAGATAGTCATCTGTCCCTACAATGGGGTACTTGATGTGCCAGAAATGTCCATCCTGCTCCTCGTGCTCCACTTCCGCGTCGGAGAGGGATGTCTTACATACCGGACACCAGTTGATGATCCTGGATCCTTTATAGATATAGCCTTTCTCATACAGGCTGATGAACACTTCCTCCACTGCCTTGGAACAGCCCTCGTCCATGGTAAAACGCTCTCTGTCCCAGTCACAGGAAACACCCAGCTTCTTGAGCTGTCCCTCGATGGTTCCCGCGTACTCTTCCTTCCACTGCCAGGTGCGCTCCAGGAATTTCTCCCGTCCCAGTTCCTTCTTGTCAATTCCTTCCTCTTTGAGCTGGTTTGTCACCTTCACCTCTGTGGAGATGGCAGCGTGGTCTGTTCCCGGGATCCACAGGGCATTGTATCCCTGCATCCTCTTATAGCGGATCAGGATATCCTGCAGTGTGTTGTCCAGGGCGTGGCCCATATGCAGCTTTCCTGTGATATTCGGGGGCGGCATGACAGTTGTAAAAGGTTTTCTGCTCCTGTCTACCTCAGCGTGGAAGTATTTGTTCTCACACCACTTGTCATACAGTTTCGGTTCAATCTCTTTTGGATTGTAGGTTTTCTCCAGATTCTGGCTCATGGTCTTCCTCCTCATAATCATTCTTCCTGCGGATACACAGTGTATGTAACTGACACAGCGAAGGGATCTGATGAATAAAAAATCACCCCTCACTGAAACGTAAAGGGCGAATAACTTGTCCGCGGTACCACCTTTATTTAATATGGAAGAAACGCCTCCATATATCTTCTCTTATTCTGTAACGTGAACGACTCCGGGACGACTTACCTGCTGTCTGCCATTCAGCCATCCGGCTCCAAAGCTACCTTCCGCAGTTCCTTCTCCAGGCCGCCTCTCAGCCCACGGACAGCCCTCTCTTTTGTGGAGCGGTAACACCTGCGTACTCCTCTTCTTCTCCGCCTTTTTCATAAACTATCCATAATGATAGCCAGACAGTGTGGTTTTGTCAAGGAATTCACTGAATTTTCATAAACTCTTAAGAACTGGGATGTGGGGACTACAGACAAAAAGCAGATCCCCATTTAATAGTCAAACAGAATCATGTATTTACCCAGGGAGCCGTTGGGGTGCTATACCAGCCGCCAGATTTTGCAAAGGAGGCTGGTACTATGGTTACATACAGTGATCTTTTTACTTTTGTTATCATGCTGTGCGCTGTAATTACCCTTGTCATTACCTTTTACAGGCACAAAAAATAGTGCCCCTGTCCTGGTAAGATAAGGCACTATTTTAAGACTTTATTGTACCGGCGGCCAGGTGTGCACTGGCCAACGGCTCCCTTGTTAAGTACATTATACATTATGTCACAAAATACGTCAAATATTTTCGCTCAGTGGATGTTATTTTTTGACCCTTTTGTAACAGATAAAAATATCTTTGTCTAATAGTCTTTTTACCTCTTCTTGTTTCTTTTGAACTTCAGACTTAATAATTTCACTCATGGTACATTACTCCTCTGCGTATAAGTTAAAAATTTTGATATTCCATACATCTCATCTACATACTATTAATCCGTTTGCCCAAAATTTTCACGTTTTATCCACCACAGATGTGGATAACTTATTTCAGTCCGGGGGATAAGTAACCTGTTTTTTCACACGATTACCGAAAAATCTTCTGATAAATATGCAGGTCCTCCTCCTTAAACACATCAATTACCACCCGCTCAAGCCTGGAGCCGGACAAATATCTGTCGATCGTCTCCACAGCGATCCGGGCTGCCAACTTGCCTGGAAAATGAAATTCCCCCGTCGAGATGCAGCAGAAGGCCACCGATTTAAGCCCGCTCTTCTCCGCCAGCTTCAGGCAGCTCCTGTAGCAGGAGGCCAGCTCCTCCTTCTGCTTTTCCGTCACCTGCACGCCCACCACCGGGCCCACTGTGTGGATCACATATTTTGCGGGCAGATTGTAACCTTTTGTAATCTTTGCCTTTCCCACAGGCTCCTCGTAGCCCTGGGCTTCCATTAGCTGTGCGCACTCATTCCTGAGCTGAATGCCGGCCGCCGAGTGGATCGCATTGTCGATACAGCCGTGGCAGGGGACAAAACACCCCAGCATCTGGGAGTTGGCCGCATTGACTATGGCATCCACAGCCAGGGTGGTGATATCGCCCCGCCACAGCACGATCCGCCCGTCATTTTTGATAGCTGTACAGGGGTACTCCTGCCGGATCACAGGCAGGTCCTCCGCGCTCACAATGCCCTTTTCCTCCAGCTCCTCCCGAAGCAGCTCATCCTGCACCTGCAAAAAAGCGCTGTCCGCCTCCCCTGGCCAGCGCACATTCATCAGGCTGCGCAGAAGCCTCCGCTTCTCTGTATCATCTGCCGGCTCCTGTATGACAGCATAGCCGGGATTTTCTTTTTTCAGCTCCCGGATCAGCCAGGATGCTTTCTCCGAACGGTTCATTGTACTCCTCCAAAAATCACATAAAATCAAACAGCGAGAGTTGTATATCCCTGCTGGACGACACCTCTCTGTCTGTGATCGTCTCGTCTCCCTGCAGGTGTCCGATCAGAATGGGCGACTCCGGATCATGCTCACTCCTCCTGCTCTTTGCGCTGGCAAGGCTGGCTGTCGCGTAGCAGTAATGACACCCGTGGACGCAGGTGTCGTACATGCCGATGTCCACGCTCTCACAGCAGCCGCACTCCTTCCTCTGTCCCCTGTCTTTCTTCAGGTCCAGTTTATATCCGATGATCTCACGCACCTTCTCCTTGTCGATGCAGGCTGCATGCTGAATGCCATACCGGCTCAGATCGATCTTCTCCGCACAGGTATAGAGTGGGAGACCATACTTTGCAGCTATCCTGGAAAGTCCCTCCGCCAGCATAAATTTCTCCTCATCCTCCAGCTCACGAAACGGACTGCCTCTGTATGCGTCCACAAAACTGAAGATACACCGGGTCGTATAGGGATGCAGCCACTGGCACATCATATCAAACTTTTCCAAATGATAGTCAATGGTATATTTCTCCGTGAGGAGGATGGGGTCAAAGCGAAAGTCCACCCGTTCTTTCCCCAGCCGCTGGCTAAGAAGGATAAAGGAGGCAATAGACTCCTCTGTGGCCGGGAGCCCCGGCTCGATATCCTGCTCGTAGTCCGTGACCGTCATCTGAAAATAATAGGAATAGTCCAGCCTGTCCATCATCTTCAGATAGGGCAGCATGGGTTCCGGATTTTTCGTCCAGAACACAAAGCAGTCCACCACCTCAGGCGTAAGGCGGATGCGGCTCACCTTTTTTCTGTTGTAGGGGTTGGGGACCAGGACTTCCTCTGCCAGCAGCCGGTTCATAAACCACTCCGGATACAGGGCAGGAATGTCGGTCCTCCTGCTTGCGCTGATGATCATAAGTCCTCCCTGGCACCGCGGGGTCTGCACATCGCCGTGACGTCACATGCCGTCTGTATGCTGTCTGTATGCCATCTGCATGCTGTCAAAAAATGCATGTTTTTTGCCCCGCATCATACATCATCCATTATAGCACATCCCGTTTTTGAATGACAGAAAAATCAGAGCACTCTCTGTAGCTTAGACTACAGACAATCCCTCTGATTTCGTGTATGATGATAATGTAATGCACCTGGCCAGGCAGCAGAAGCCGGACAGCTGCACCCGCTGCCCCCTGCTATGTTCTGAGTCGTGCGCTGGTGCTCTGGCTGTGTCCGGCTGTCACAGCGTCTCGCTGGAGCAGCGGGCTGCCAGCAGGTCCGGCCGCAGGATGCGGATCTGCTTCCGGCTTGTAGCGATGACTCCCTCCTGCCGGAGACGGGAAAGA
Source organism: Lachnoclostridium phocaeense (assembly GCF_959599685.1). Classification (NCBI taxonomy): domain Bacteria; kingdom Bacillati; phylum Bacillota; class Clostridia; order Lachnospirales; family Lachnospiraceae; genus Lachnoclostridium; species Lachnoclostridium phocaeense. Next base: position 27,923 of record NZ_CAUGIN010000027.1, on the reverse strand, counting down.
TTTCTGGAGAGATTGACCCGGTTGGCCGCAAGGATATCCGCCAGCTCCTCCTGGCTCAGATAAATGACTGGGCCCGCCTCTGTCTCCTCTCTTTCTGCCAGGAGATAGAGGAGGTTGCACAGCTTTATGAAGGCACTGTTGTATTCCTGGTGCGCCGTCTCATAGAGGAGCAGGTTGACGTAGGATGCATACCAGTCGATGACCGTCTCTGTGAGAGGAAAGCTCTCTTCCATCATGCGGCGGAACTGGGGCGGGGAAAATTCCAGCGCTTCCACATCCTCCAGAGCCTGGGTGGCAATGGATCTTTCTATTTTGAACCGATTGCCGTGATAGACCGGGAAGACGGTCCCTTTTCCGTGAAAGGAAAGTATCTTCCTGTGCCCCTCCTCGTGGTGGATGCAGGTCAGGGCCAGCCCGGACAGGATATAATAGACCGGCGAGAAGGGCTGTCCCGCGGCCCACAGGCTGTCTCCCTTTTTAAAGGAACGCCTTCTTCCCGGAACAGACTTAAAATAGGTTTCAAATGCAGAAAAATCATCTGCAAAAATGTATCTGGGTGTCTGCATGGCAGCTCCCCCTTTCTGGACTGCATTTTCAGGATACTTTCATAATAATACATTCCGGCGTCCGCCCGCAAGGTCTGGGCCTTTCTGCTCCGGCGCCGCCGCAATGGTCATCAAAAAATCATCAGAAAACGGAGGTACTATTTATGATGAAACGCGTAAAGATCACTGTGCTGAAAACTACCCTCGACAAGGAACTGGCCGGCGAGTACGGCATCGAGGGGCTGACCGCCTGTCCCATGCTGAAGGAGGGCCAGGTCTTCTATGCGGACTACGCAAAGCCTGAAGGCATGTGCGACGAGGCCTGGAAGGCCATCTACCAGTATGTATTCGCCCTGGCCCACGGCGCAGGGCAGGACCTCTTCTACTATGGAGACTGGATCAGAAAGCCGGGCGTTGCCATTGTCTCCTGCAATGACGGACTGCGTCCTGTCATCTTCAAGCTAGAGGCCACCGAGGAAGAGTCAAAGATTGACTACACGCCCGTCAGGTAGACAAAGGAGGCACCGCAAGGGTCATGCGGCCGGCTGTCCTGTGAGTATGACCGATATGAAAAGGGAAGGCTTTCCCAGTATTACCGGATCGACCTGCGGCGATCACCTCCAGTGATTTCCTGAAAAATGTGGACATTCCCAGGGTGCAGTGATACACTGTCCCGGGAGGATGATATAGTGATAAAGGAGAGCTGCTTTAGAGTTGCTGCTTTTTATACCGAACAGGGAGGGCTATTAAAATGAATGTTTCTGTATTTTTCCAGTCATTGAAACAGATGGGAGGCATCATCGCACTGGAGCACAGATACCACGGGAACCTCCCGGATATACGGAACTGCCGTCTGTGCGCAGAATATTCTCTTCCTTTTGAGGGAAAATGGGTTGTTGTAAACGGAGGTATTTCGAAAAGAACATCCCACTCCTGGGATATTCCCACCCAGAGATACGCTTATGACTTTGTCATACTTGACGCAGAAGGCAAAAGCTTTCACGGCCCGGAGGCAGACCCATCCTCTTTTTATTGCTATGGAAAGGACATTCTTGCTCCGGCTGATGGCGTAGTAGCGGAAGTATCCGCAGGACAGCCGGACAGTCGGATCACTGCCAGAAGAGAGGCCGTCTGTGATGCCCGGGATATCCGTGGAAACTATATATTGCTTTTCCACGCAGAAAACGAACACTCTCTGCTGGCTCACCTCAAACCAGGCAGTGTCCTTGTATCCGTCGGACAAACTGTCAAAAGGGGGCAAAAGATTGCCCAATGTGGAAATTCCGGCAACACCTCCGAACCCCATCTGCACTTTCAGCTGCAGCAAGGACGGAGCTTCTACACTTCACCGGGGCTTCCCATTCAATTTGCGGATATATATGTCCAGGATACTTCCAAATATGAAGTCTTTGATGACAGAGGCCTATATATTCCCGGAAAATCCTCCTATCCGCCTTATATTGAAATTGGACAGACAGTTAGCAACAAAAAATAACCCCCCCTCATTTCAGGAGGAACCTATGAACATAGAAAACAATCCAAAAGAACTGGAGGCAATGAGAGAGTTTCACAGGGGAAACCGGGCCGAGGGCCTGAAGCTCCAGGAAGAATTTGCCGCTCAGTTCAGGGAGGAATACAAAAATAAGGACCACTGCCCCTGCAAAAAAGCGTGCCGCTATCACGGCAACTGCAAAGAGTGCGTAGCCATACACCGGGCCCACCAGGAGCATGTCCCCAACTGCATGAGACCCATGCTGAACAAAAAGCTCCGGCTCCTGTCCGAGCTCACCGAACACACGCTGGCCAATGAGATCGAGCCGCCAAAGGAGGTCCTGAGGAAAGACCTATGATTTACAGAGCATATACCTCAAAGGACCTTGCCGCCATCGTCCGCCTGTTTCAGGATACGGTCCACACGGTCTGCGCCCGGGACTACACCTCCAAGCAGCTGGACGCGTGGGCTCCAAAAGAACTGGATATGAAAAAGTGGCAGGCCACGCTGCTGGCCCACCACACCATTGTCGCGGAGGAAGACGGCGTCATAGCCGGATTTGGCGACATGGACGACACAGGCTACCTGGACCGCCTCTACGTACATAAAGATTTTCAGCGCCAGGGCATAGCCACCGCCATCTGCGACCGCCTGGAGGCTGCCCTCTCCCCGGAGCCTTCCCCCGTCCAGTTTACGACCCACGCTTCCATCACCGCAAAGCCTTTTTTTGAAAAAAGAGGATACCGCATTGTAAAAGAGCAGACCGTGGAGCGCCGCGGTATCCGGCTGACAAACTATGTTATGGAGAAGACGTGCCGGAAAGCTGAGTGATCAGCTTTTCCACCGTCTCCAGGCTCTCCTCCAAATCTTCCGCGATCTCCTGTGCTGTCTTTCCCCTGGACAGCTTTTTCTTTATCTTCTCCCTCAGCACGGACTCTTTCCCGGCTTGATACCCTTCATCCTTCCCAGCCTGATAGCCGTCCTCATAGGCTTCGCTCTTCACGGCCTTCTCATACTTCTCTTTGTCAAATGTCTCAAGTATCACCTGCACCACCTCCGCTTTCTGCTGGATCAGGATGTCCCTCAGAATTTCGTCCCGAATGCAGTCGTCTATCGTCTGCATGATTGCTTCCTCCAGCGGCTTTCCGGCCTTCAGATTTCTCCGCACTCTGTCCACAAAAATGGCGTATTCATTCAGCCGCCGGCACTTCTCCAAAAGGGCTCTGTTGTGTCCGTAGTTGATATTCAGCATCACCGTGATACATTCCAGCGCAGGAGTTTTCCCTTCCCCGCTCCTCTCGAAAAGATCGGAGAGCCGGAGAACCGTCCGATCCGGCTGGTTTTCCGTCCCATTGTAGAACACAATATGCTGCGGAAAAGGAAACTTCCTGGGACTGGAGCTGTAGATGTTGATATTGTCCCGGGCTATGATCTTTCCGTACAGCCTGGCAAAATACAACACTCCCCTCATGGGCATATTGGGATTGTAGGTGCTCTGGTGCTCATATAAGTTCAGGGTGCCGCTGACAAGGAAAGAAATGTCATTTTTCATGGAAAGATAGAGCACATTTCCCAGCGTGTTGATCTCCAGCTCATCCGGGTTCTTATACTGCGCGCCTGCCACGGCGTTGTAAAGGGACAAGAGGTCCTCCTTGTTGTTGAACACGAGCCGGAAGAGCCGGTCCTTGTATTCCCGGTCAGCTGTGGGATATTCTGAGTCATCCACATTTACCATATTTACTTTTTTCGTCATGCACATAAAGATGTCACACCTCCATTATAGACATAAAAACAACGGACTGCAACCTTTTCACCTGTCTGCAGACTTCATAAAAAGGAATTTCTGTAGCGGAAACCGCCCCGGACGAATGCCGGATGATCATAAATAAGAATGGCTGCCGGGCAGCCTCAGAGAAAAGATTTTCTCTGTAGATGGTTTACATTATACAAGAAACTGACAAGGGTATCAATAGGACATATTGTACAAATTTATGAAAACGAATTTAGGGAAATGATAGACACTGCAAAACAGAGATGATACACTATGAATAACAAAAGGAGGCGGTTCCAATGGCAGAAAACAAAGTATTTTCTTATCCTTTCGCAGACATCTATCCTCTGTATCTTCAGAAAGCACAGAAAAAAGGACGGACCAAGGAAGAGGTAGACACTGTCATCTGCTGGCTCACAGGATACGATGAGCCAGGACTTGCACGGCAGCTTGACTCGGGGGCGGACTTAAAGGCATTTTTTGAGAACGCACCCCGGATCACCCCCGCCTCTTCTCTCATCAAGGGGGTTGTCTGCGGTATCCGTGTGGAGGAAATCCAGGATCCGCTCATGCAGAAGATCCGCTATATGGATAAACTCATTGACGAGCTGGCCAAAGGCAAGGCCCTGGAGAAAATCCTGCGCAGCTGATAAAAAAGCACGCCCTCTACATATCCGCCTTGGGCAGTTTCCGGTGCAACCGCAAAGTTGCGCCCGGGTTGATAGATGCAACTGCGCATACATGCTATGCTGTATCCATCAAAAGGAGGGATCCTATATGGAAATTTTATCTGCTTTATCTGTTGTTATTGCATTTTTTAATCTCATCTATGTCCTTGGGACCTTTGTGGGCGGCGTCTATCTCTTCATTTTGGTCGTGAAAGCCCTAAGGAAATACATCCGGTCCGGCAATGTCACCCCTGAGACGGCCAGGACAAGGAAATCCCTGGGTGAGGTGCTGAGGAAGCACCGCACGGACAGTGGGATGACCCAGGAATTCGTGGCCCAGGCGCTGGGAATCAGCAGGCAGGCTGTCTCCAAATGGGAAAACGGCACCTCGGAGCCCACCACCACCAACCTCATTGCCCTGGCAAAGCTGTTTGGAATGGCGCCGGAGGACCTGCTGCAGGAGGTACAGAAATGAACCAGAGTATGGAAAAATATCTTGCTGTCAAAAAGAGATTTGAGGAACAGGAAGACAGAGAAAACGCTGTCAAAATGTCCAGGTACATGAGGGAACTGTTCCCCTTCTACGGTCTTCCCACCCCGAAGCGCAGAGCGCTGTACAGAGATTTTCTCAGACAGGAAAAGAAAGCCGGAAGGATCGACTGGACTTTCCTCGACCAGTGCTACGCAGACGGGCACCGGGAATTCCAGTATCTGGCGGGAGACTATCTGAGGACTATGCAGGACCTGCTCACTTATGAGGATATCCCTAAGATAAGGACCTACATCAAGGCAAAGCAGTGGTGGGACACCATTGACCTCTTTGACCAGGTCGTCGGCCGCATTGGCCTTCAGGACAGCCGGGTGGATGACCTGATGCTGGAGTGGTCTCTGGATGAGGACTTCTGGCTGCGCAGGATCGCCATCGACCATCAGCTTGGCAGGAAAGAGAAGACCAACACAGAGCTGCTGGAGAAAATCCTCATCAACAATCTGGGAAGCCGGGAGTTTTTCATCAACAAGGCCATCGGCTGGAGCCTGCGGGATTACTCAAAGACTGATCCCGAGTGGGTGCGGGACTTTATCCGCACCTACGGGGAAAAGATGGACAAGCTGAGTGTCCGGGAGGGGTCAAAATACCTCTGATATACCTCTGAAATATAAAATGCAACCCCAGGTTGCGCTATTGCAAGCCAGGGTTGGTGGCCTGCTCAGGGCATTTCCGCTATGATACAGGCATACCACAACGGCCCGCCGCACATGGAAGCGGCCGGATCTGACAGCATATCATACATATAAGGAGGCACCCTATGAGCTTTGGAGAAAATCTTCGCACAGTAAGAAAAGAAAGAAATATCTCCCAGGAGGAGCTGGCTGAGCAGCTGCATGTCAGCAGGCAGGCCATCTCCCGCTGGGAGCAGGGAAACGGATACCCGGAGATGGAGAAAATGATCACCCTCTCCCGGATATTGAAGGTCTCCCTGGACTATCTGGTCTCAGACCAGTCAGACAGCCAGGAGCAGGCAGGCCCTGCTTCCGAGAGCCCGTCACCGGCCTCTCCCGCTCCCGCCCCCGCGGCAGTGTCCACAGGCAAGATCATGATCCGCAGCCACGACGGCAAACAGCTGGTCAACTGCTATAAGGTGATGTCCATGCGCGTATCCAGCCACCCGGACGCGCCTCATTTTGCCCTCTTCGGAGTGGACAGCTCCTCCTTCTGGGGCGAGAACAGGACCATGCTCGGCTGGTATGCCCACGAGGCGGATGTCCAGAAGGAGACCGCGGCTATCTCACAGGCCATGCTGGATGGAAAAACGTCCTATGAGCTGCAGTATGCCGCCAAAGTAAAGGAAAGTTTTCTGCGGGTCAGCCTCGTCAGAGAGGAGGACACCGCTCCAGAGAAAGGAAGGGACACAGACATATGATCATCAAGCTTTGCATTGACAGCGCCCCTGCGCAGCCCCTGGAAGAGGGCATGCAGGTTGTAGAGGCGCCGGATAAGATTTCCAAAGAAAACAGCAAGGAGGAGTACGCGCAGTCTCTTGTAAAGGCTGTGGAGAACGGCAAAGAAAGCTTTTCTTTCTATGTCCCCCGCCTTTCGTCCAACCGTAAAACGGCAAAGCTCACCGGGGAGGCACTCCGGGAAATGCTTTTTGACGTGGAATGGCACTGCAGCGACACAGGCCTTGCTGCAGATAATTTTCAGGTCCTGCTGCTCTTCCCCGACGAGGAAACCCGGACATTTTATGGGAAATCCCTGCGCAAGATGGGGATACCCTTTATTTCAGAATAAATTTTCAGATTAAAGGAGGAACCACTATGCTGGAAATCGGAACAAAGGCACCGGCATTTTCTCTGCCGGACCAGAACGGAGACATGCACACGCTGGAGGAATACAGGGGAAAGAAGGTCATCCTCTATTTTTATCCCAAAGACAACACTCCCGGCTGCACCAAACAGGCCTGCGGCTTCGGGGACCTCTATCCCCAGTTTGCCGAGAAGGGCGCTGTCGTCCTTGGCGTCAGCAAGGACAGCGTGACCTCCCACAAGAAATTTGAGGAAAAGTACGGTCTTCCCTTCACCCTGCTCTCCGATCCGGAGCTCACCTGCATCCAGGCCTACGATGTGTGGAAGGAGAAAAATATGTACGGGAAAAAGGCCATGGGCGTGGTGCGCACCACCTACCTGATCGATGAGGAGGGCACCATCGTCAAAGCCTTCGGGAAGGTGAAGGCAGCCGACAACCCGGCCCAGATGCTGGCAGAGCTGTAGTCTGCCCCGGCCCGGAAAGGAGGGCAGAAGGATGAAAAAATACAGGAAAGAGCTTGTACTTGCTCTGATACAGGCTGTCATGTTTTATCTGTTTCCCCTGACCGCCGGCCCCACTGATATGATGGGACTGGTGGTCGTCCTGCTGTTCTCCACTTTTCTCCTCTCTCTTCTTCTGGGCGCTCTGTCCCGGGCCCCTTTCAAATATGCCTATCCGCTCCTCGTGTGCGCCCTGTTCCTTCCCACAGTTCCCATTCACTACAATGCCACCGCCTTTCCACATGTCCTCTGGTATCTGGCGGACGGATACCTGGGGCTTGGAGTGGGGTGTCTCTTCAGGGCTGTCATTTATACTATCAGTATGAAAAATCATTGACACATTGTCCTTTGCCCCGTATACTATATACATACCAAACGAATGTATGCAGGAGGATGCCATGGCGAGAAACAAGTACCCGGAAGTCACTGTAGAGAAGATACTGGATGTATCACAGCGGCTCTTTCTGGAAAAAGGATATGACCATACGACGATCCAGGACATTGTAGACGAGCTGGGGGGTTTAAGCAAGGGTGCCATCTACCACCACTTCAAGTCAAAGGAAGATATCCTGAATGCCCTGGGAGACAGGCTCTTTTTCAAAAATAATCCCTTTGAGGAGGTAAAGAAACGGACGGATCTGAGTGGCCTGGAAAAGATAAAGCTGGCCATCCTGCTGAACCAGTCCAACGAAGAGCAGGCCAGCTTTTCCGCCCAGGCTGTCCCACTCCTTAAAAATCCCCGGATCCTGGCTGGGATGCTGGAGACAAACCGCCATACTCTGTGCCCCCGCTGGCTGGAACTCATCGAGGAAGGCTGCCGGGACGGCTCCATCCAGACAGACTATCCAAAGGAGCTGTCCGAGCTAATGGTCCTTCTGGATGTCTGGCTGATCCCATCTGTCTTTCCCGGCAGTGCGGAGGAGATATTCCGCAGGTACCAGTGCAGCTGCGAGGTGCTTGCCAGGATGGGGCTTCCCATCTATGATGAAAAGGCGGCTGACCTGATCAGAAATCACCCTGCCCTTCAGCAGGACGTATAAGATTGCCTTTCATAGGCAATTTTATATTAAACTTATACATACCTTCGTTCGGTATTAATAAATGTATAAAGGAGCCTTGCGACACAAGCTCCAAAAAAGGAGGTCACCCATGGAAAGAAACAATGTATCGATTTTCGTATCCTCGCTGAAGAAACGCTATAAAGACAGAGAGGTCCTAAGAGACCTCACCTTTTCAGTCCCTGCAGGGACCATCTACGCTCTCCTTGGCTCCAACGGTGCCGGGAAGACTACCACAGTCCGCATACTGACCACCCAGCTTCGCCCTGACGGTGGGACTGCCCGGGTCCGGGGCCTTGATGTGACCAGGGAGCCGGAGAAGGTCCACCATGTCATCAGCGTGACCGGACAGTTCTCCTGCCTGGATGAGAGCCTGACGGGAACAGAGAACCTTCTCCTCATGGGACGTCTGCGCCATCTGGCAGCCCCCGTGAGATCAGCGGTCCGGCTCCTGGAATATTTTGACCTCTCCTCCCATGCGGACCGAAGGGTCTCCGGCTGGTCGGGAGGGATGAAGAGGAAGCTGGACATCGCCATGAGCCTTGTGGGAAGTCCCGATGTCCTTTTCCTGGATGAGCCCACCACCGGCCTGGATCCCCAGAGCCGCCTGGCCATGTGGCAGATTGTCCGCAGACTCCGGGACGGAGGCATGACCGTCCTCCTCACCACCCAGCACCTGGAGGAGGCAGAGCAGCTGGCTGACCAGATCGGCATCCTGAGCGAAGGGAAAATCCTGGCAGAGGGGACTCCCGCCCGTCTGAAGTCCCTCCTTCCCCGGGGCGCCGTGCGGTTTGCCTTCTACAGTCCGGAGGACCTGGAACGGGCCGCCTCTCTTCTGGGAACTCCTGCGGGGAAATGGCAGACCAGCTCCCATCCGGAGGAATGCGCTCTGACCGTATTTACAGACGGAAGGGCAGATACTCTGGGAGAACTCTTTCGCCATCTTCGGGAGGGACACATTTCTGTCCGGAAATTCTCAGAGCTTTCCCCCTCACTGGAAGATGTATTTTTAACCATGATCAAGGAGGAAAAATCGTATGGAAACAACAAAGCGAAACTATAGGGACACCCTCACTATCGCCTGGCGCTGTCTGCTCCTGTCCTGCAGAAACCCGGAAACTTTTCTCACCAGCATCCTGCTCCCCGCTCTCATGATGCTGCTCTTTGTCTCTCTCTTCGGCAGCCTGATCCATGTAGGCGGCACATCCTACACAGCCTACATCGTCCCCGGCGTTCTCATCCAGTGTGCGGCTCAGGGGTCCTCCACCACTGCCATCATGATAAACCAGGATATCACCAGTGGGATCATGAGCAGATTTGTCACCCTTCCCATCCGCCGGAGAACTCTCCTATCCGGCCATGTACTGGAGGCGTACGGACGGAGCCTTGTGACATCTGCTGTCGTCCTCCTCATCGCACTGCTAATGGGCTTTCGCCCTGCCCTCAGCCTGCCGGGCCTGGGGATTTCATTCCTCCTTTTGTCAGGCATGATCCTGGCGCTGTCCTGGCTTTCTGCCACTGTGGGCATTCTGTCAAAAAGCGCCCAGGGCGCCAGTTCTCTCTCCTCTCTGGCCATCATCCTGCCCTATCTGAGTTCCGGTTTTGTCCCTGCCGAACATCTGCCGCCCCTGCTGCGGACATTCGCCCGGCATCAGCCCATGACCCCTGTCATCGACTCTCTGCGAGACGCTCTGGCAGGGCATCCCGCAGATATGGGATTACTTGCGGCTGCCTTTCTGTGGTGCATCCTCCTCTCATCTGTCTTTTACGCAGCCTCTGTGCTGCTCCTCAGGAAAAAGCTGCACGGATAGGAGCGGCCGCGAGAGGAAGGACCGGATATGCACAAGCCCCAGCCTGCATATCCGGTCCTTTTCTTAGTCGAAGTTCTTCTGTATCAACCGGCAGTATTCCTGAAATACCGGTTCCTTCTGGAAGTCTTCGGCAAGGGCATCCCGCACGCCCTTGTAGTACCAGCCGATCATTTTCTTATCTTTCATGCGGAAGCGCTTCCAGAGCTCCTCCCCCACCTTGGGATAGTCCCGGTCAATGTCCCGCATGTTGGACAATTTGTCTGCCAGCCCGATCATCTGCACCTCCCTGGGGGCGCTCCCGATGGACTGGATCGTTGCGCTCTTCCTCTCCATCCATGTCCTGGATTTATCCTCGCTCTCTCCCGCCACCATGGCGGCCACCCGGGGACTGAACTCTAGCGCCAGCACCTCCCGGGTCACTCCCTGGCAGTCCTCTATCGTGTCGTGGAGCACCGCGGCACTGATCACCTCCTCATCCCGGGTCATGGTGGACACAATGTCCTTGACCTCTATGGGATGGACGATATAGGGGCGCCTTGTCCCCTTCCGGAACTGTCCTTCGTGAGCCTTCGTCGCAAATTCAACTGCCCTGTCGATCATATTCATACCTCTTTTTCATCCTCTGCTTCCATCGCTAATGATAATTGTCTCCGAATTCTCCTCTCCCTGCAAAAATAACTTGTCTAAATCATGCATACATCATAGCATCAGTGGACAGAAATAGCAACTCTATTGTTTGATTTCCTCCATTCCCTCTTCTCAGTCTGGCCTCCTGCGCCGTCTGCGGTCTGTCCGTCGGCATCATGTGGCCAGGTACTTTCAGCAAGGCTTCTGCCGCTCTTCCAAAAGGCGGAACGGCCCTGTTTGCCTTACTGGCCCTTGGCGGAGATGTTGGCTGCTCAGCAGGTTCCACCCTGGTAGGCCTGGTATCCGGAGCAATGGATGACAATCTGAAAGCGGGCGTTCTGGCAGGTGTCATTTTCCCGCTCCTTCTGCTGACGGGAATCGCACTCGCCAAAAAACCAAAGGAGGGCTGCTGTAATGAGAGGAAAGCTGTCTGTTGAAAAAACTGAAGAAGGACATACTTTTATCGTATTTTCTGTGGATAATACAGAAACGGTAAACAAATTGACCGTGGACATGCTGGACACCGGACCGGACTCTGCTGTAAAATAGAGCAAAAGGGAAAAAGGAGAATGTTCATGTCCGCAAAACCGTCTGCAAAATACGCACTTATCACAGGAGCCTCCAGGGGCATTGGCCGGGCCTGCGCCCTTCGATTTGCCCGGGAGGGGTGGCACGTCTTTCTCAACTGCCGCTCATCCCTGGATGAGCTGTCAGAAGTACAGGGAGAAATCAACAGCCATTTCCCCGGACACTGTACCCTGGTTCCGGGAGACGTAGGCAGCCCGGCGGATGTCCGGCAGATATTTGAGAAAATTTATCAGATCTGTCCCTGCCTGGACGTGCTTGTCAACAATGCAGGCATCGCCCATATGGGACTGCTCACTGACATGACAGACAGCGAGTGGCAAAGACTTCTTGACACCAATCTGTCCTCCGTCTTCTACTGCTGCCGCAGCGCCATCCCGCCTATGGTGACCCGGAAACAGGGAAGGATTATCAGCATCTCCTCTATGTGGGGAACCGTGGGGGCATCCTGCGAGGCCGCCTACTCGGCCGCCAAGTCCGGCATCCACGGACTGACCAGGGCGCTGGCCAAAGAGCTGGCTCCAAGCGGCATCCAGGTCAACGCCATCGCCTGCGGCGTCATCGACACAGCCATGAACGGCTGGCTTTCTCCCGAAGAGAATCAGGAGCTGAAAGAGGAGATTCCCGCCGGCCGTTTTGGAACGCCGGAGGAAGTGGCGGATCTCGTGTGGCAGATCTCCCATGCTCCCCACTATATGACCGGACAGATCATAGGAATAGACGGAGGGTATATCTGATCTGCCTCAGATCAGATATACCTTCCATTTACGTCTGTGCTTCTTATTTTACAAGCCTCTGGATCTTCTTGCTCTCGTCTGTCCCGGCTTTTTCAAGCAGCTCAAAGAGCAGGGCCTCGTATGTCGTGAGGATGGCTCCCTCCTGCTGTGCTCTTATGAAAGCTGTTTCGCAGTCTGCTCTTCTGCGGCTGGAGACACAGTCTGTCACAAGAACAGGCACATAGCCTGCCTCCTTCAGATCGATCAATGTCTGCAGCACACAGATGTGGGCTTCCACACCGCACAGGATGATATATTTTTTCTCCTGTATCTGCGGACAGCTTCTGATCACATCCTCAAAGGCACTAAAGCGGATTTTTTCTACGAACTCTTCTGTCCCCGCAGCCCGGGTCAGTTCTTTCACTGTACTTCCCAGCCCCTTTGTGTACTGCTGGGTAAGCACCATGGGAATGCCCAATGTGCGCAGCCCCGCCAGCAGGATAGAAGAATTCTCAGTGAGAGCTTCCTTTCTGTCCATGGCAGGCATCAGTTTCTCCTGGTAATCAATGACAATGGCTGCCGTGTGTTCTCTTTCGATCCTCATAAATGCGCCCTCCCCTTTCTTTTATCCTGTTATTTGAGATCCAGCTCCACCGGACAGTGGTCAGATCCCATCACATCTGTCAGTATTTTCGCATCCTCCAGCCTGTCCTCCAGGCATTTGGACACACAGAAATAGTCAATACGCCACCCTGCATTCTTCTCTCTGGCTTTAAACCGGTAGGACCACCAGGAATAGATCCCTTCCCTGTCAGGGTAGAAATAGCGGAAGGTATCAATGAACCCGGCCTCCAAGAGCTCTGTAAATTTCTGCCTCTCCTCGTCTGTAAAGCCCGCGTTCTTCCTGTTTGTCTTCGGATTTTTCAGGTCAATCTCCCTGTGGGCCACGTTCAGGTCCCCGCAGAAGATCACCGGCTTTTTTTCCTCCAGCTTCTTAAGGTAAGCCAGGAAATCTGCCTCCCACTGCATCCTGTAGGGAAGCCTTGCCAGTTCATTCTGGGAGTTGGGGGTGTACACGGTGACAAAATAAAACTCCGGGTACTCCAGGGTAATGACCCTGCCCTCCTGGTCATGCTCCTCCATGCCGATGCCGCAGGATACAGACAACGGCTCTTCCTTCGTAAACACAGCCGTGCCGGAGTATCCTTTCTTCACAGCATAGTTCCAGTACTGATGATAACCCGGGGTCTCCAGGTCAATCTGTCCCTCCTGCAGCTTGGTCTCCTGGATACAGAAAATATCCGCATCCGCCTCCCTGAAAAAGTCTGTAAACCCCTTCTGCACACAGGCCCGCAGGCCGTTCACATTCCAAGAGATCAATTTCATAGTCTAGTTTCTCCTTGTTATCTATTTGCCATCTAATAATATACTTTTCTCAAAAACAGGCCTCTGGCCGGAGCGAGAAATCCCGCCAGGCTGCGGTCCTCCGCCGCTATGACCACCGGGAGCTTGCTGGCATCCCGCCGGCCTGTCCCGATCTCGATCAGTGTCCCTGTCAGGATGCGGACCATGTGGTAGAGGAAGCCCGACCCGTAGTAGGTGATCCTCACCTTCTCCCCGGAGCGCACGATCTTGATATTGTAGATCCTGCGGACTGTATCGTTGGTTTCTTTGTTGTCCGTAAAGCTGGCAAAATTCTTGACGCCGATGAGATATTTCACAGCATCCCGCATGGCTTCTATATCCAGTTTCTCCGGATAATGGTAGCAGTATCTCCTGGAAAACACATCCGGCTTTTCCCGACAGTCTATATAGTATTCGTATTTCTTCCCCTTGGCGCTTTTTCTCGCATGGAAGTTGTTCTTTACAAGTTCCACTTTTAGAACGCGGATATCTTCCGGAAGATAGCGGTTCAGAGCAGCTTTCAGCTCCGCCGGGTCGTAGAGACCGGACAGCTTCACGCTGGCCACCTGTCCCCTGGCATGGACACCGCTGTCCGTCCTGCCTGAGCCGTCCACCTGCACCCGGTATCCCACGATCCTCCCCAGGCTCCACTCTATGATATACTGTATCGTATTGTCCGTTGTCGCCTGCCGCTGCCATCCCTGATAGCGGCTGCCGTCATAGGCAATGGTCAATTTATAGTTTTTCATACACACACACCCGATCTATCTGTAAATCTGAAAAAAACAAATTTTGCATATCAAAAAAGAAGAAGCTGTATATGCTTCCTCTTTTATCATAGCACTTTCCAATAGGATGCGCAATTTATTTCTCACCGGGCTAGATGATATTTTCTCCCCGGAATCCCTCCCGCTTCACCGCATAGAGGACACACCGGGACACTACATCCACGATCAGGAAGCCCAGAGCGATACCGAGGCACGTCTCCAGAAGCACGCCGGTCTCCTGCCCCGCCATGGCTCTGTCCCCACTCACCCAGCCGTACATCATATAGTAGAGATTAGGTCCGGGGATCAGCGGAAAGGCCGATGCTGTCAGGAATATCGTGGCAGGCGCCTTGTTGACCCTGGCCATAATAAAGGCAAATGCCGCTACAAAGACAGCTCCCGCCATGGTAGCCACGAAGTTGCTGGGCCAGAATGCATATACCAGGCAGTAGATGGCCCAGGTGAAAAAGGCCCCGATTCCGGAGAAGAGCACCTGCTTTCCCTGGATCTTAAACCACATGGCAAATCCCACACAGGCCACCGTGCAGGACGCGAGCTGGATGGGCACGCTGTGGTTCAGCGTGAATCCGTCGTAGGCTCCTTCTCCGAGAAGCTGCATGGCAATGGCGATGCCAAAGGCAATACCTGCCGCTCCCAGGACAGAGTTCATGATATTGATAAGTCCGGAGAGGAAATCTCTCTGCAGGATTTCCCGTATCCCGTTGGTGGTGCTCAGGGCACTGATGAGCAGCATGACGATACCTATCATGATCCTGTCCGGATGGGTCCCGATGCCCAGGAAATCCATGCCGATGATGACCGTCTCTGACAGAAAGGCAAGGATAAGATTGTAGATGAGGAGATTATCCTCCCTCTTCCCAAGCCAGTCACCCACAAACATGATCATCAGGGACACAAGTACTGCCACCACGGCATCTGTCAGCCCGCAGCCGAAGAAGACAGCAAACCCGGTCCCTCCCATGACACCCGCCAGATAGGTGACCCACAGGGGCTGCTGCTTCCGGGCCATGACCTCCAGATACCTCCTGTGCAGCTCCCGGGCATCCGGCGTGTGGGCGCACACATATCTGGCCAGATTATTCATATAATCCAGCCGGTCATAGTTGATGCCTGTGGACTCGATATGCCGGATCTGAGTCAGGATCTCTCCCTCCGGCGTCTCCACCGTGATCTGGATATTGCTGGGTATGACGAACACGTCATAGCGCTTGAATCCGTAGCTCTTACACATCCGGTACATGGTGTCGTCCAGCCTGAAATTTTCCGCCCCGCTGCAGAGCATGGCTTCGCCAATATCGAGTATTCCTTCCAAAATACGCTGATAGTCCATTGTCTTATGCATTTCCCCTGTCCAGTATTTTCTTTATCTCGTCCATAAAGGTGTTTACATCCTTAAATTCCCTGTACACGGATGCGAATCGGACGTAGGCCACCTCATCCAGCCTTTTCAGCTCATCCATGACGATCTCACCGATCGTGCTGCTGGGGATTTCCTTTTCCTCCAGGCTGAATATCTTTGTCTCTACTCTGTCGATACACTTCTGTATCTCAGCCGCGGACACAGGTCTTTTGTAGCACGCCCGCAGGATGCCCGTCTCTATCTTTCCGCGGTTGTACTGTTCTCTGTTGTTGTCCTTCTTTATGATGATCAGCGGGATAGTCTCTACCTTTTCATAGGTGGTAAACCGCTTTCCGCAGACATCGCAGGAGCGCCTTCTGCGGATGGAATTACCGTCATCTGCCGGTCTGGAGTCGATGACTCTTGTGTCCGGATGGTTGCAATATGGGCATTTCATCTTGGTCCTCCGTCCTTTCTTCACATATTAAGACAAGTATATATCCCGCTGGCCGGAATTGTCAATTTATTACTTTTTCCTGTGTCCTTTTTCTTCGTGTACCTCTACCAGGATGATATCCGGACCGATTTTCCGGATACACGCAAAGGGAATGACGTACTCACCGGCATCCCCGAACCAGCCGCACAGGAACCCTCCCCTGGGCACGATCACCGACTCGATACAGCCTGTACATTCATCAAATACCAGGTCTGCCACATAGCCCAGCTTCCGGCAGTCGCAGGCATTGATCACTTCCTTCTGCTGAAAATCACAGAGCCTCATGCTGTCACCTCCCCTTTCATCTTATGCAGACGGAAGGAGGTCCGTGACGGCACGAGGCCCTTTCCACTTTCGCTTTCTGTTCTGTTTTACAGCGCCATGACCTTCTCGTTATTGAAGGCTCTGGCAATGAGCACTGTCAGGATGCCTCCCAGCGCCAGGGTCTCTACAAGGGTGACCAGGTACTGGGATATGGTCAGGTCATGACTCAGGATAGCCTGGAGGGCAATGGCACTGTTATAGAATGGAATATAGTAATCCCATGGGCTTCCGTCTCCCATGCGGAACATCGTCAGGAGCCCCGCTACCAGCACGACCATATACACAGGCATGATATAGCTGCTAGCTTCCTTGGTGGTCTTCGCAAAGACGGAGATCAGCGCCACCACGGCGGAGTACAGGAAGGAGAGCGCCACGAGAAGCAGCCCCAGCATCACGATCTGGTCCGCCTTCAGGCTCAGGTTCAGCGCCTCGTCCATGCCTGTCATGGAGTCCATCATAAAGGGCGTACATACGACCATGCCGGCCACATAGATGATGGAGGAAATGCCTGACACCACCATCAGCGCAAACACCTTTCCAAGCACGATGGCGGACCGTTTCACCGGCGCCACGAGAAGACTGGCCATAGTGCCACGCTCCTTTTCTCCCGCGATCATATCCGTGCCTATCCCCATGGCTCCGGCAAAGAGGAGGATCGTGATAAAGTAGGGGAGCATCATGCCCAGCGCCTGACCGCTGGCCTTCTCATCGTCCTGGATCACCATCTCGTCATTGTCAGAATTGACCGTAAATACCGTGATGGCATCCGGGTTGCCCACCCGCCCTGCCAGCAGGGTCTGGCGGTAGGATTCCAGCATGCCCACGGAGATTTCCTGGTATGCCTGGGACGAATAATTCTCAGAGGGATTGTAGTAGGTCTTGACCTGCGGAACCTGGTCCCCCTCCTGGAATCCGGTAACCAGTTCGTCGAAGTCCGCAGGGAACTCTATGAGCAGGTCCGCCTCCCCGTTCAGGATCTGGTCCTCTGCCTTTGTCCTGTCACTGTCAGAGGCCACGGTCCTGACGTCATACTCCATTCCCGCTGACTCGAGAAAGGCCTCAAAGCTGTCCGGCTCGTTCTGCATCCAGACAATAGGTGTATGCTCTTCTATATCTGACTGCATCTGTCCTGCCAGGCTGTTTATGATCGTGAGCAGGACCACCATGATGATGACCGGGAGAAGGAAGACGGAGAAGACCATCTTTTTATCCCTCAGTATCCTGGACATCTCTTTTCCGAATATCTGTCTGATGCCGTTTAACATTTACAGTTCCCCCTTTCTGGCCGAGTAGAGCTGGAAGAACGCGTCCTCCAAGTCGTTTGTGCATGTCTGTGCGAGCAGCTCATCCAGAGTGCCCTCCGCCACCTTCTGTCCGTCAATGATGATGCCGATACGGTCGCAGAGCTTCTGGGCCTCGGACATGATATGGGTGGAGACAATGACCAGCTTTCCCTCATCCCGCAGCTTCTTCAGATAGTCTGTCACACTCCTCGCAGTGATGATATCCAGCCCGTTGGTGGGCTCGTCAAAGATAACGATATCCGGGTCATGTACAAGGCTGACCGCGATGGCCGCCTTCTGCTTCATGCCAGTGGACAGCTCCCGTATCTTCTTGTGGGCGAACTCACTGATGCCAAAATAGTCAAACAGCTCCTCCCTGCGCCTCCGCAGCACATCCTCCGGCACTCCGTGAAGGCGGCCAAAGAAGCGGAACATATAGTCCGGGTCAAACTGGTCATCCAGCTTGATGTCACTTGTGAGAAACCCGATGCAGTTCCGCACTTCTTCAGGCTCCCTCTGCACCTCGTGCCCATCCACGTAAATCTCTCCGCCGGTAGGCCTGATGATCGTGGAAACACAGCGCAGGGTCGTTGTCTTGCCCGCTCCATTGGGACCTAAAAGTCCATAGATTTCACCTTTTTTCGCTGTCAGGCTCAGGTGGTCCACAGCCGTCTTCTTCGGATTTTTCGTGTGGGACTCAGCCATCTGTTTTTTGTTCAGTCTGTACACCTTGGTCAGGTCTCTGATCTCGATCATAGCCTCTGCTTCCTTTCTCCCCTCATGGGATGGTCTATTTTGTTCTCTCAGACGTCTGTACTATTACTTTAGTACAATAATATATCTCCTCCCGGAAATTTGTCAATACCTTTTGTTTGAAATTTTACACGATCTTGGGTTCCAACCGCCCCGGCCCGTGTCACATCGTCCTGTGAAACCACAGCTTCGCCCCCAGACCTGCCAGGCTGACAAAAAACACAGCTCCGATCAGTGCCGCAAACACGGCCATGCTGAAAAACCCGGCCGTGGTCTCCCACGGCCGGGGCTTTTCTCTTGTATACAGCTTCTGCATTTCCGCCATCCCTGGCCTGCCGACACAGGGCGCCTAGCGGATAATGGTACCGGTCTTTCCTCTGAGTCCGTCCTTCAGCTTATCAAAGGAGGTGATCAGGGCGCTTCTTCCCTCTCTCTTCTCAATGAACTCCACAGATGCCTTGAACTTTGGCAGCATATTGTACACACCGAAGTGGCCCTCCTCCATGTACTGCTTTGCCTCTGCAAGGGAAATTTCTCCCAGCTCGGACTCCTGGAGCGTGTTCATATTGATGCGCACCTTCTCCACGCTCGTCAGGATGATCAGCTCGTCCGCATCGATCTCTTCCGCCATCTTTCCGGCCGTCAGGTCCTTCTCAATGACAGCGCTGGCTCCCTTCAGCCGGTGGTCCTGCTCCATCACAGGGATACCGCCGCCGCCGCAGGCGATGACCACCTGGTCCGCATTGATGAGCGCCTTGATAGCGTCAATCTCCACAATGCCCACCGGATTGGGAGCTGAAACGACACGGCGGAAGCCCTTCCCAGGCTCCTCGATCACATAATTACCCTTCCTGCGCTCCTCGTTCGCCTCCTCGGCTGTCATGTAGCGCCCAAGAACCTTGGTGGGTGTGTAGAAGGCTTCATCGTAAGGATCCACAGTCACCTGTGTCAGTATGGTGCTGACCGTGCGGTAAATCCCCCTGTTCAGGAGCGCCTCCCGGATCGCATTCTGCAGGTCGTATCCGATATACCCCTGGCTCATGGCTGAACACACAGACATAGGAGCCGGTGTATAGTCCTGATGTACTTTGCCGAATTCATTCATAGCCGTGTGGATCATTCCCACCTGGGGGGCATTGCTGTGGGTGATGGCCACCTGATACCCCTCCTCAATAAGGTCAGCAATAGATACTGCCGTCCTCTTCACGGCCTCCTTCTGCTCCGGAAGTGTGATCCCCAGCGCTCTGTGTCCCAATGCAACAACTACTCTTTTTTTCATCGCTCTTTCTCCTTTACGCCTCTATGACTTCTAAGACCTCTGTTTTGTCTGTCTTTTGTAGTAAATATAAAGAAATTATATTATTTTTTCTCAGAAAATGCAATGGATTTTACACACTGATCACGGTCTTTAACTCAGTCTTTAACTCAGAAGGATCCTGCCATAAATTCATCTTGATTTCTTCACCTGAAGTGGTATAATTTCCTTATGGGGCATTAGCGCAGTTGGGAGCGCGCCACATTCGCATTGTGGAGGCCACGGGTTCGAATCCCGTATGCTCCATATCAGACAGGAGCTTCCGGCTGAATGCCGGAAGCTCTTTTTTATCTTCACAGCCCTCCTCACCTCCCGGGCTCCAGCCGCATAGGATAAAGGGACAGCACCACACAGCTGTCAGAAAACGAACCGCGGAGGACAGTCCTATGGAACAGATCGTTCAGTATATCAAGCCAGAGCTGCTCATTGTGGCAGTCATCCTGTATTTCATCGGCGTCTGGCTCAAGCAGGCGCAGACCGTAAACGACAAGTATATCCCTCTCATCCTGGGAGCGCTCGGCATCGCTCTGTGCGCTGTCTGGGTCCTGGCCACCTGCCCCTTCCACACCGGTCCGGAGATAGCAATGGCCGTGTTCACTGCCATTGTCCAGGGCGTGCTGGTGGCAGGCCTTTCCACCTATGTCAACCAGATCATCAAGCAGGCAGGAAAGTAGAGGAGACAAAGTTCCAGAAAGCCCCGGCGGCCTGGGGGAGCATCTGATATCTGCGCTTCACCATGTACAGCCGGGACTCCTTCCTGGGCTCCACGATGGTCTTGTACACGATGCCCTCTCCCCCTGTAAAATACCGGGCTGACCCGGGGCAGATGGCGATCCCCATGCCCCGCTCCACCATGGGCAGCATGGAGGCGGATGAATTATAATAGCAGAGGATTTCCCTTTCCTGGGCAATCTCGTTGAACCAGTGGTTGATCTCCTCCTGGAGGGAGGCCCGGACAGGGACCATCAGCGTCTCACCGCCGAGCCGTTCCAGCCGCACCTCATCCCCCGCCTCCCCGGCCAGAGGATGGTTCCGGCTCATGGCCGCCACCCAGGGCTCGCTCCGGAGGAAAATCTGCTCACACTGCACCATGTAGACCGGCGCCCTCACGATGCCCACATCCGCAAGCCCCCGCTCCAGCTTGTCCCGGACCTCGTCGCTGTTTCCGCACCATATCTGGAAGTGCACCCGGGGATACTCCCTGTGAAAGGCCTCCACCATCTCCGACAGGAGGCCGATGCCGAAGGACTCCACAGCCGCCACGGAGACAAGCCCGTGGACGCTGCTGCCCAGCCGTCCCAGCTGCTCCTGGGTCTTCTCCATGAGCTCGATGATCTCCTCCGCCTGCTGCTTGAGAAACCTTCCCTCCTCAGTCAGCCGTATCTTCTTTTTCCCTCTCAGGAACAAAGTGACTCCCAGCTCCTCCTCCAGGAGCCGGATCTGCCTGCTCAGCGGCGGCTGGGCGATGCACAGCTTTTTCGCCGCCTGGGTGATATTTCCCTCCTGTACTACCGCAAGGAAATACCTCAGTGATTTAATGTCCACACAGCTCTCCTCCTCGCCTCACCGGCGCACATCTTCTGTACAGCGAGCGCCGTTTATCATACTTTTATTATATATTTCATCATATATTATATGTATTTTTATATGTCTTCGCAATATGCTATAATACACAAGGCGGCCGTTTGTGCCCCGATTTTGGATATTTTTGATAAGATGGTGAAGACAAATGGAAAATAAGAAAAAATATGAGACTCCCCTCCACTATATGATGGCATTCGTGGGAGGATTTTTCGGCGTATATACGATCCTGAGCTTCTGTGACCTGTTCGGGAACGCCCAGACTGCCAATATGATCTACTTTATGACTGACCTCCTAGGCCACGATTTTGCGGATGCCTTCCTCCGGCTGGGCGGCGTGCTCCTCTTTATGGCCGCCATCGCCCTGACTGTCTGGCTCCCCCGCCACAGCTCCGTCAATCTTCAGGTGGCCAGCATTTTCCTGGACGGCGCCGCGGCGGTCATAGCCGGACTTTTCCCGGCGGACATCCACCCGGTCCTGGCTCTCTACCCCTTCTTCTTTGCCACTGCCTTCCAGTGGAACAGCTTCAAGGGGGCAAAGGGCTTTGCCAGCTCCACTTTATTTTCCACAAACAATCTGAAGCAGTTCACCATGGCTGTCACGGAGGTCTTCCTGAATAAAGATAAGACCCACACGGTAAAGGCAAAGTTCTTTGGCTGTACTCTGCTCTTCTTCCATGTGGGTGTGGCATGTTCCTTTGCCGCCAGGACGCTCATCGGTCCCAGGAGCATCTTCTGCGCCCTGCTGCCCCTTTGCATCGCCCTGTACACAGTGTGCCTGGCAAATGAGTGGCTTCCTCTGGCTGTGACAGAGGGCGCGGGGGAGAGAGGATAGAGAAGACTTTCCTCTCTCCCTGTGAAAAATCAGCTCAGATCTACAATTTTCCTCCGGGTCTTTTCCGGAACCTGGTCGGCCAGCTTTGTCCAGTCATCTAAAAATTGTCTGATCCTCTCTTCAACATTAACTCTCGTATCTTCATTCCAAGTAGAATCCTTCTCTAATGCTCTCTCCTTCATATAACAGAAAAAGCCGTCCGGATTATGTTTCCCATCTGCAGCATGATTGATCTGGTTTCGAAGATTGCAAATATCTTTATAGTCCTCCCACAGAAGCCCCACCTCTTTTCGATGCTTACTATTCAGTCCAAATTTCAATTTCAGCAATTTCTTTGGATCCCCAAAAAACTTCTGCTTATAATTATAAAAAAAATAGTCCTTGAGCAGATAATGATTCAGATCCTTCATCCGGTATCTTTCTTTCTTAGGCAGCTCCTTGTAAATCTCTTCGCATTTCTCCAAAAATTTCTCCCTGTCTTCATCTATAGTAAGATAATACAAAAGACCTGACCGCACGAATTCGCATGGCATTTTCGCCTCAAGGATCGTCAGCGCCTGCTGAAGGAACTGCTTATCCAGACACCAGAGGATCTGTGCCACATAGCGGTACTTCGACGTGAGCAAGGGTTTATAATCGTCAAATATATCCTCGTAGACCACATCCATCTCAGTGATCGTATCCGGATTTTCAAATTCTTTTTCCAGCTGCTCTATTTTCTGGACGGCACTGTCAAATCCATCGCCGCTGCATCTGCTGATCGCAAGGGATGCTTCCTGGATCGCCTCCACCAGCTTCTTTTCCTTCGTATCGCCGCTGCCGCTTTCCCTGAAGTATTCTTCCAGCTTATCACCCCTGCCATACCGGGCAAATATATCCATGGCCGAAATCAGCTCATAGGTTCGGTACTCTCTGCTGGCATCCCGGATTGTATGGAGCGGCTTTTCTCGTTTCGGCTCAAAATCATTGGCGAAACGGCCCTGAATGATCACATTCTGCCTTCCCAGAAGCTCCGCGATCGCATTCATCTGAGAGACCGCATTTCTGTCGCCTCCCTGCATGTCCATATACAGATGGATCCTTTTCCCGCGCTCTGATCCCCGGATTGCCTTCGCCGCCTCCCAGAAAAACACTGAGTTATCCAAGTCGATCGTGATAATATCCGGAAGACCTTCTTCGTATATGCTCCAGTCGCAGGATGACTCCTTCAGGTTCTCCAGTTCGTCTGCCACTTCAATTCCCACTTCCTCATGTCTGCCCAGATAGTTGCAGATCCGTTTTGCAAAAAGTGATGTGGCGGTTTCCTGTTTCCAGTTCTCCGGTTTTTCCTCACGCACCTTTGAGCTTTCCAGGATCACGATCCGATCCAGCTTTTCCCCTCTGGTAGCCAGCATATACAGCACACATTTTGTATGAGGCTCCATCTGAGACAAACTTTTAAAATATAAGGTCTCTGCGCCGTCCTCTATTTTATATGTATTGATTTTGGGCTGACGCGGCAGAGTACTCATCGCCATAAGCAGCACATTCTCATGCTGTTCTCCCATTGATTTCACTTTTCTCAATTCATCCATACCGGTCCTCCTGATTACTTATCTGTTTTTTTATTGCTTTAATTCCAGCCATGCCTATTCTTCTATGCGGAATATTCCGGCAAAAATGCCCTCAACGGGCTCTCTTTTTTCCACTTCCATTGATTCCGCTTGAACCTGCAACCCCTGTTGAGTGTCAACGCCCTGAACGGGCTCCTTCCATTTCTACAGTCCCCTCCTGAACCCCGCATAAACACTGGCTTCCCAGGCTCATTTTTGCAGGTATTTGCCAGAAAATTCTGACATCAATTGACTTCCGGATATTTTCTGACATGTTTACAATTTGTTCATATTTACAGCCCTTATACCTCTATCTGTATCAATATTATACCTGAACTCTGTTACAAATAAAAGTCTTTCGTTTGATCACCTCCTTTCCTCTCCCCTGACCATGTCAAAATACTGGCCAAAGATAAATTCCTCCTTCACGCTCCGTATAAACTTCCGGTCCGTGATCAGTCTGTATACAGTGACAGCAAATCCGCCTATATCAAGGAGACGGATATCCCTGGTCACGGCTGTCGCCACCAGATTGGATCCCGTTGCAATGGCATCAGAGTACGAAACGATCTTGCGTGTTCTGACTTCGTAGCACTTTGCCTCTCTGCCCTGCAGATTGCCTCCGTACAGTCTGTGGGCTGTCGCTATCAGGAAATTGATCAGAGCCGCACCGGCAGCCTGCTTCCCGACGGCAAGGACATTGGCCATATGTAATCCATAGCTTCCTAATCTCCCGGCCAGCTCGGAATTGAGCACAGGGATTACGGGAAGCGGCAGACTGTTCTTTGTGTACAGATCAGAGTGCAGATGGATGATTTCCTTGGCGAGAGAAGCCGCAACTATAGCTTTCCCCTCATACCTCTCATACAGCGCTTTGTTGATGGTCTTCCCTATTACAAGCTCAGTCCTTGCCTTACTGCGGAAGTAATCCACATTCTGCGCGTTTGTATAGATATGGTAGGACGCAAGGGAGGACGTGGTAAGGGTAGACGTAGCTATGTTCGCCGTCCCGAAAATCAGACCCAGAAGGGGATCATGGCCGATCGCAGTCACGCGGTGTCCCATTTTCCCGCCCCCTTTTAAAGCTCCGTCTGCACCGACCATGGCGTCAAAGGGCACAGGATTTGTTATAATCTCCGCCAGGGAAGGATTATAGAGCCTGTGATGACGGTCGGAATGTTCCTCCAGATGCCCGGGCGTGCGCTTTGCCGCAGTCTTATCATCCATGATCTTCGGAAATCTCGTAAGCAGATACTGGCGCATCACCTGCAGTCCCACCGCGATGAACAGGAACGCAATATCCTCGTCTGTGAGCCTGGTCTTCTCCTTGAACTGCTGGTCCAGATCATCCAGTATTTCTCTCGTATGGATGGCCACGTGATAGAGTTTTCTTGTCTCTTCAAGTCCGCACTTTGCCTCCGCAGCGTCCTGATCCATATCAGCAAGAAGCACTTTTCTTTTTTCCACTAATTCTTCATATCCCATTTTCTTTTCCCCCCTATCTCAATAATATGCCGAGTTCGACTACCTCTGCTTTAGCCCTGGCCATCTCATCCAGCAGCTCCTGGCAAAGCTCCACATACCGCTTCATGTTTCTGTCAGCCTTTTCAGCAACTGCTGTCAGCCGCTGTCTCAGCTCTGCCACCCTTGCCTCGTATTCCTCCCTCGCCTTGCTGTAGGCAGCCTGCTCCGCCTCAAGAAGCTTATGCCTCTTGTATGCGTATACAAGATCCAGAACCGCAAGGGACGCCCCTGGTCCTCCGGTAAAGCGGCTTCCGATACAGCATTTCTTCACCTCGCAGACAGGTATGTCATACTTGTCCGCAACGCGATCTGCCTTCTTGTCCAGCTCGGCCTGAAGAGACTCCTTTTCCCGGGTCAGATGCTCCAGCTGCACGAAAAGTCTTTCTGTTCCGCTGGCAGCCTGCTCCCTGATTTCCCCGAGAAATTTCACCGCGGCATCGTACTCCTTCTCAAGGTACTTGATGGCAGATTTATATTCTTCTGCCGCCTTGGTACAGCCTCTCTTCCTTCCCTCCGTCTCCACATCTGTCAGGACTGTCTCGATCTTCTCGAAGACAGACGGGCCCCTGTCGATTCCTAAAAGGTCAGCAACCGTGTCTGTGACAGACTCCGCGACAACTTCTTTTACGATAGTTCCCAGAATAGAAGTTGGTACCACCTGATCAAATACAAACCATAACATAACTCATTCCTCCTTAAATCTGTTGTTCTTTCCTTGTTTCTAATGTCATTATACAGGAGCAATACGAAACAAAACAGTTGTACATTTAACTTTCTTTTTTGTTACTGTTTTCTCATTTTATTTGATTATTTTCTTTTATTTTGTTACTATATAGGTAACAAATTAAAGGAGCAAACAGACTATGGGATTTGAATTATACTCAGAAGAGCAGCGGGTCCGGATAACCTTAAGCCAGAAAGCCTTTCTTATGATAAATGAAGACATGGAGAGGTTTCACATTTCCAGTCGTTCGACTTTTATGAACACTGTTTTTCACAATTTCTATCCGTCTGCCAGGTCGTCTCCCACACTGTATATGGATGATCAGAAAGCAAAGCTGCAGCATATCGCCTCCACCGATCTCAGCTGTTCTGACAGCCCGGAACACATCAGCAGCCTTGGCAATGACGAAGTCAGGGAAAAGGTTGTAAAGCACTTCCTGCTCTATGAAGAGAAACACCTGCAGGATGACCTGCGCTCTCAGATGAAAACAAAAGGAAGATATGGAGAAACCAGCAGAATTTACCGGATCAATACAGAAAATCTGAGATATCTGCTGAGCGAAGAATGTGAAGAAGCAGAATACTATCAGGACCGTCCCGGGCTCTATCTCAAATGCATCCTTGAAGAATATGCCGCTTTGCCTTATATAAAACGCGAACATATATTTTTCAAAAGCAAATACGATATCGTATCCCAGGCTCTGAGGGAGGAGAAGCTGTTGAAGATCACAACCGGCCGCAAAACCTATAAGGTCTGGCCCTTTTCACTGGAAGCAGACGCTCTATCCACAAGGGAATATCTGACTGGACTTTCTCAGGATATTAAGAGCCCTGATGCTCGAAAATCCTGCGCATCCTTTCGGATTCCTAACGCAAAAGATATTAAGCTTCTCCGTCAGAGCGGGAAGCTTACACAGGCGGAACGAGAGCTTCTCAAAGAAGCCATTTCCAGCAGAACCGTACAGTTTTTATTCGGTGAAGAGGAGGAAATCCATGTTCGATTAACAGAGGAGGGCGTTCACAAATATAATTCTCAGATTTATATGAGACCTGCATATGTCGAAAAGCTGGCTGATAAAAATGAATACGTCTTCCGCTGCACGCTCAGACAGGCTGAATACTATTTTTTCAAATTCGGTAAAGACGCCGAAATCCTCTCTCCTGACCGGCTTCGCCGTCATTTTCAAACATTATACAAAGACGCACTGGCCGTTTACTCTTCTGAAGACGCAGAAGCTTTAACCTGAACGAAGAAAATGGACTCCATATTTACATTACTAAAAAACGAGACATTCCATACTAACGTGTGTGGAGTGTCTCGTTTTTTTGGCATTTCTCCTTTATATGTCCTAAGCGGGCTCCTTCCATTTCTACTCTTGGTTGATCAGTATACACAGAGTCAGGACTTTAGGTGTCAACGCCCTAAACGGGCTCTCTTCATTTCTACCGAGTTTATCATCTAGTGGTGACTCACCAAGTGATGAATGTGTCAACGCCCTAAACGGGCTCTCTTCATTTCTACGCCATTATCATGTATGTTGTGGTAATGAAAAAACAGTTGGTGTCAACGCCCTAAACGGGCTCTCTTCATTTCTACGACGAAAAAAAGATGAAAAAGATGTTTGGTTTGTTTGGTGTCAACGCCCTAAACGGGCTCTCTTCATTTCTACAAATCTTAACAGAGTTTGCCAGCATAAATTATATGTGTGTCAACGCCCTAAACGGGCTCTCTTCATTTCTATGATTATGATAAAAGCATAGAAGCCTTTCGAAAAATGTCCGGTGTCAACGCCCTAAACGGGCTCTCTTCATTTCTACAGTACCCTTCTGAAACCCGCATAAACACTGGCTTCCCAGGCTCATTTTTGCAGGTATTTGCCAGAAAATT
>NZ_CAUGIN010000026.1:0-41304 GCF_959599685.1 Lachnoclostridium phocaeense | reverse complement strand
ATCGGAGCCTATTTTTTAGGCTTCGCTTTTTCATAACTTATTTGACACTACCTTTTACTCTTCCTCACTTAAGTTCATCCACATGATGCTCCTGTACTTGGACCCCACGGTCCTCTCCTGCTGGAAGGGCTCCCCCTCCACTGTGGGGTACTGCTTAAGGAAGCTCCGTATCCTCTGTATATCTTCCTCAGAGAGCTCAAAGGAGAATATCCCCATATTGTCCTCCACGTGGCGGCTGTTCCTGACGCCGATGATGGCGGCTCCCACGCCCTCCTGACTCAGGATATACCGGGATGCCACCTGGGAGATGCCTACGCCGTATTTATCAGCGATGTCCTTCAGTATGAGGAGAAGCTGCTGATACCCGTCCCAGCCGAGGGAGTCCTCGATGACCTGCATGTATTTCACCTGGGACCTTGTCTCCGGCTCCTCCATCTTCTTCCCGATCCATCTCTCCGCCAGAAATCCGCCGGACAGGGTTCCGTAGCAGAGCATGGGGATGTGATGCTGCTTCAGGTAATCCAGATATCCTTTCTCCGGCCTTCTGTCGAACACAGAGTACTGGGTCTGGCTTGTGACCACAGGAATCCCCGCATCCACCAGCTCTGCCAGATGAGACGTGTCGAAATTGGTGACGCTGATGTTGCGGATCTTCCCCTTCTCTTTCAGCCTGCACAGATATCCGGCTGTCTCCACGCATCCCGGCACATCGTAATCCCACCAGTGGAACTGCACCATGTCCAGTACATCCCTGTTCAGCCTCTTAAGGCTCCTGTCAATGATCTTTTCCGTGTACTGGAAATCCACTTTGTCCAGCATATCCAGGTCCGGTACGTATTTCGTGTGTATCTGGATGTCTGCCGGGGAGACGCCGCTGCCGTTTTTCAGCTCCAGCACGAATTTCCCCAGGAACTCCTCCACCCCTGTGTAGATGTCGCCGCAGTCAAAGGTGGTAAATCCTCTCTCGGTCAGCATGTGGAAGGCCCGCATCACATCGCCAAAATCCAGATCATTCTTGATGGTGTGCCCCTCAGAGAGCTGCCAGCACCCGTTGATCACTCTGTTTATCTTATAGCCGTCTGTAAGTTCGATCTTCTCTGTCATAGTCTGTCTTCTCCTTTTTTGTGTCCTTTAATCTTCCCCTCTGTACAGAGGTTCCACTGTACACTCGCCGTGACTGAATTTTCTCTTCCCGATGCGGGTGATCTTAAATCTCGCCCCGCAGTTCGGGTCCGGACAGGCAATGACGCTGTCCGAGAGCATCCAGTCGTTCTGATCCAGCACCCGCTGCTTCGCAGGCAGCAGGGGGAGCAGCGCGCTCAGGGCGTACATGGAAAAGGAATTGTTTTCCGGAAAGACAAGATTTTCTCCTATCACCAGAAAATGATCTCCTTCCTTATGGCTGCACACCATGGGCTTCTCTGACCCGATCACTTCCACCTTCAGGTCATAGAGCATAAAGCTGTCATCCATTTTCTCACCTCCAGACTGTCTTCCTAGTGCACCCGGCTGACAGATTTTCTGCAACAGTGGAGCCCGAAGGACTTTCCTGTAATATAAAAAAACCCGTCCTTGAAAACACTTCAAGGACAGGTAAAAACCTGCGGTACCACCTTGTTTGACAAATCGTATATGATATGCCCACTCTGCCGGAATGCCATCACATCCCTGGCCCTCTAACGCTGGCCTTGCGTCTCGGCTACTGGGAAGCCGCCCGCAAAAACTGTTCAGATGCAGACCTCTTCTTTTCACTTCGCCCTCCGGGGCCCACTTACTGCCACTGACGTCTCTTCGGCTTCCACCATCCCGAATTCGCTGCAGACCGTTTGACAATACAACTTCCCCGTCTCCGGTTTATGGTAGTAAGTATAGCACCGGACATACTTGTCTGTCAATTTGTTTTTTTATCAATTGTTTTTTGAAATTGTTTTCTCAACTGCTCTTCATCAACTTCACCAGCCGGTCAGCCCCCAGCTCAAGCCCCCCGCTGTCCGTGACCAGCTTCTGTGCATTTTCCAAGTAATTGATCATCGCTTTCACCTCTTTCTGTGCTATAATTTTATATCATACGGAAAGAAGTTGTCAGTATCTTTTTGAAATAGTTAAAAAAGGCATCCATTTTCTCCCAGGAGGCGGTGTAAATGAAGGCAAAGAAAAAACGACTGCTGTTTCTTTTGGCCGTAGCCATCCTGCTGTTTCTGCTTATTTTCTGGTTAAACCCCACTGTATTTGCCAGGGACGGGCTGCTGACACGGCTGCCTGTGGACGACTATCTGGTCCAGTGGGACGCGGGCTCCACCAGGCGCCACGACGCCGACATTGACACTCTCTGGCTCTTCTGTATCAGCTCCGGGGATGTATCCGTTCAGAGAGAAGAAATGTATGAAGGATACGATGTGGAGGTAGAACAGGTCCTGCCATTTCTGTACAGGTGGAAGCGCTCATTCAATGACACCATTTTCCGGGTCACTGTGGGAGACCGGAAATACTATTTTACCATCGTCTCCACATGACAGAAAAAACTCTGTGCAGATGAAAGACAATGAATCTGCACAGAGTTTTTTCTAGCTGTTCCGGCCGTTCTGGCCGTCCCAGTTCCGCTCGTCCCGCTTCTTCACGCAGAAATATCTGACGAGAAAATACACCGCCAGATATGCTCCGGCCGCCAGAATGCTGTACATCCCTGCATGCTCCCACAGTGCGGCCACGCATAACACGGTTGCTGCGAGAGCGGCTGTCATCCCGCTGATCAGGACAGAGCGGTAAGGCGTAGTCTGCACGGTTGTCGGCTCTGTCACCCTCCTGCTCTCATAGACGGTCATGGCAATGCCCAAAACCGCAAGTACTGCGACCAGCACAAGCTCCATTACAGTCCGGCTGTCCATAAAGCATCCCCCTCCTTCACCTGCCGCCGGCTCTACGACGGCTCGATCCCTTCCACTTCAAATCTGGTAAGCCAAGGATATTCTATATAATTCACAGCTATTTCCTCCGAAGTCTTCACCCCTTCCGCTGGGTAATACACGTATCCCACCTCGCTCTTTCCTGCCACATAGCCCTTTGCTTCCATGGCTCCCTTATCCTCTCGGGTAAAACTTACCACGATCTCCTTGTACGGAGGCGCACATCAGCTGGTGTATTCCTCTACACTCAGCACCAGATCACTCCACCCCAGTTTTGCCATATATTCTTTGGCCTGTTCGTTTAATTGTATCATCCGGTCACCTGCCCCCTTTCTCATTTCTGCTGCTTTTATTGTAGTAAGACTGACGGTCCTTGTCAATCAACGACGCGGTAAACCGTGCCGGCAGATCAGGTAATCTTCCTTCCGATCCTGGTCTTCCTCATCAGCCAGACACACAGAAAGGAAACAGCGGCGATCCCCGCCACAAGCGATGGCACTGCGATCCAGGCAGACAGATCATAAGGTTCCATATGCTTTTTGTAATTGTCCAGAAAGAGGATGTGGATCAGGTAGATACCAAAAGAGCACCCGCAGAAAAGATCTATCACCTTTTTTGTCCTCTCCCCTAACCGGATCTTTCCCCTTCCAAGCCGCAGCATAAACAGGAAGAACATGGCAGACGCGAGCACGATCAGAGGCATGCCGTAGGTCAGTGCGCCCTCATAATGGTCCGCCTGGGCTACTGTTGCCCCCAGCGTAATGCCAAAGGCCGCCCCAAGACTTGCCAGACAGATCCCCATTGCCGCCGGCTGGCTGAGGCGGATACGGTCCTTGTATTTATAGAGATAGTATCCCGCGTACAGATAGTAGACATAGACCCTGTCCCCTATCAGAGGCGGATCGTAGTAAAATTCGCCATGCATCAGCCACAGGAGATAATTGGCGAGCACCGTTCCTGTTGTCACCACAAAAAAAGCCTTCTCCAGCTTCTCGCTGAAGTTCCTGCACATCACCTGCAGAAATGGCAGAACAAGATAGATGGGTATCATGGCATACAGATACCACAGGTGTGCTTCCACAGGCTCATAGAGAATGGTCCGCAGATCAAACTCCGATTTCATGTAAAAGGTATTCCACAGATAGTAGACAAGGCTCCACACCACAAGTACGGTAAAAAATCTGAGAAGTCTCTTCACATGCTTTTCAAGGGGCTCATCCCTCCCCATGAGAAGCGCCCCGGTGATCATAAAAAAGCAGGGCACGCTCACTCTCGCAGCGGTATCCACCACGAGAGAAAAAAGATATTCACTTTCAGGGATCTCCCCGTAGCCGCGGCAAAAATAATTGCTCACATGTATGGCGATCACCAGGACAAAGGATACCATACGTATCAGTTCCAGATTGTAATTTTTTTCTCTCATCAGGTTCCCTTTCTCTGACCAGGCCAAAAAGCCGCCCTTTTTCGCCTGACACTTGCCCAAAGCACGTGTGTCAGTCAAGAATTTTGCGCAGATCAATGGGCGGCTTGTGATAGGTGGCCGGCACGTTTTCATCGAACTGCTGAAGAAACCGGATGACCTGATTGGTCAGATAGGTGGGGGTGGAAGCTCCTGAGGAGACAGCCGCCTTTTTCTTTCCCTTCAGCAGCTCCACATCCAGGTCATCCAGGCTCTCGATCATGTGGACTTCCCTTTTCTCCCTTGCAATGGCAGCCAGCTTCTGCGTGTTGTTGGAGTGGGGATCGCCTACGATAAATACAATATCAATATCCTCATCCATATGTTTGATGGCCTCCTGCCTGATCTTGGTGGCCGTGCATGTCTCTTTCTCGACGATCACATGGGGAAGGGATGCCTCTGCATACTCACACAGATCCCGGACATCATAGAGGGACATGGTCGTCTGGTTTGTGATGACGTAAGACTTGCCCGGATCTATCGCCTGGAGATCCTCTTTACAGGTGATGAGATGAACCCGGTCGCTGTCAATCGAGACAGCCCCTTCGGCCTCCGGATGCCCGGCCTTCCCGAAGTACAGCACTTCCATCCCTTCCTTCAGCCTTGTCTTGATCACATTATGGGTCTTGATGACATCGAGACAGGACGCGTCAATGACATGGAGCCCTTTATCCCGCGCCTTTTTAAACACCTGGTCTCCGGCTCCGTGGGCTGTAATGATCACAGTCCCTTCCTGGATCTCATCTAAAAGTTCCAGACGGGTCTTGCCCGGATGATCGATGGTCTCGATTCCCATCTCTTTGAGGGCCTCGACAATATACTTATTATGGACGATCATGCCCAGGATCACGATGGGCTTTTTTTCATTCTGTGCCTTTTTGGCCATCTCTATGGCGCGGACCACGCCCTTACAGTATCCCCTCGGGGTTATCGCTTTGACCTGCATTTTTTCACCTCAATCTCTTTCCTGTCTGTTTTCTTCTTTTACGCCGCCGAATATATGGATCGCACCGTTCTTCTCCATATTGACAAATATCATCACTGCCATGGGCAGAAGGATCAGACCCGGCAGACCGGCCAGGCTGACTCCAGTGAACATGGCGATCAGGGTGAGCAGCGGATGAAGTCCGATCTGTTTGCCAACGATCCTGGGCTCCACAGAGTTCCTGACGACCGTGATGATGACATAGAGGATCAGGATCCCCGCAGCCAGAGGATAATTCCCGATCACCGCCAGGATCACGGCCCACGGGATCAGGACGCCGCCTGTTCCCAGAACCGGCAGAATATCAAATATTGCGATCAGAACGGCCACTAGCAGCGAGTGTGGGATCTGAAAGATCAGAAAACCTATGGTCAGCTCTGTAAACGTCAGAAGGAACAACAGGGAGTAGGACCGGATATAGACCCGGATCATATTGAGCCCGTATTGCTTGATATCCCTGCACAGGTTCTGCCATCTGTCCGGCAGAAGTCTCCAGAGTGCGGCCAGGATCCTGTCATAGTCCGAACAAATGTAAAAGGATGTGATGACTGTGAGCACAACACGTATCAGTACGGATGGAACTCCTGTAATAAATTCAGATACCATCTGCAGGAGAGTAACCGAGAGGCCGGACACCATCTGCCCGATGCTCTGCACCGCCTGCTGCAGACTGTTCTCGATCTGAGCCGACACGAAGGGATCCGCCTCCGAGAGGTTCTCCGCCACCCCCTCCAGCACATAGTTGAGAAGCGGCAGGATATCCCTGCGGTAAATATCCGGCACATCGATCACAAACTCCCGGATCACGGCAAACACCCTTCCCCCTCCCGAAAACGCAACGCCAAACACGGCCACATAGACAAGGACCAGCAGCAGCACGGAAAGTCTCCCCTTCGGAGCTCTCAGGCGCCGTGCTATCCACGCCGCCGGCCTCTGGATCAGGAAAGCCAGGACAAAAGCCACGAGAAAGGGCATCAGCACCGGAAGCAGGTACCTGGCCGCCAGAAGCAGCAGGATCACAAAAAAGCCATAATAGCCTATATTGATCAGGAACGCTCTTTTCTTTTCCATAATATTTGTCTCCACTCTCATCAGCATGAAAAAAGGACTTCCCCGCAGCCTGCGCTGCTCCGGGAAGTCCACTTTGATCTTTTCCTAGAATTTGCCGGCTTTCTTTGCTTCCTCAATAGAAACGGCAACTGCAACAGTCATACCTACCATCGGGTTGTTTCCTGCACCGATCAGCCCCATCATCTCTACGTGAGCCGGTACGGAAGAGGATCCTGCAAACTGAGCGTCAGAATGCATACGTCCCATTGTATCTGTCATACCGTAGGAAGCCGGTCCTGCAGCCATGTTGTCCGGGTGAAGTGTACGTCCTGTACCACCGCCAGATGCAACGGAGAAGTATTTCTTTCCTGCCTCTACGCACTCTTTTTTGTATGTTCCTGCAACCGGATGCTGGAAACGTGTCGGGTTTGTGGAGTTACCTGTGATGGAAACGTCAACGCCCTCTTTCCACATGATGGCAACACCCTCGCGCACGTCGTTTGCACCGTAGCAGTTTACTTTGGAGCGAAGTCCGTCAGAGTAAGCAATTCTCTGTACTTCTTTCAGCTCGCCTGTGAAGTAGTCGTACTCTGTCTGTACGTATGTGAAACCGTTGATCCTGGAAATGATCTTTGCAGCGTCTTTTCCAAGTCCGTTCAGGATAACACGGAGAGGTTTTTTGCGCACTTTGTTTGCTTTCTCAGCGATACCGATCGCACCCTCTGCTGCTGCGAAGGACTCATGTCCAGCCAGGAAGCAGAAGCAGTCTGTTGTCTCCTCAAGGAGCATCTTGCCAAGGTTACCATGTCCAAGACCTACTTTACGCTGGTCAGCAACGGATCCCGGAATACAGAAAGCCTGCAGGCCCTCTCCGATGGCTGCTGCGGCGTCTGCAGCTGTCTCACAGCCCTTCTTGATGGCGATAGCTGCACCTGTGATGTAAGCCCAGCATGCATTCTCGAAACAGATCGGCTGAATACCTTTGATCTGATTGTATACGTCCAGTCCGGCATCTTTTGTGATCTTCTCAGCTTCTTCCAGTGAAGCAATGCCGTAGCTGTTTAATACTTCATTGATTTTATCAATTCTTCTTTCATATGATTCAAATAAAGCCATTTATGTATCCTCCTGAATTATTACCTTTATTCTCTGCGACAACCTGCTATTACTCTTTGCGCGGATCGATGATCTTCACAGCGTCATCCACACGTCCGTACTGGCCTTTTGCCTTCTCCCAGGCATCGTTCGGTGTATCGCCGTTTTTGATAAAGTCTGTCAGTTTTCCAAGGTTTACGAACTGGTATCCGATGATCTCATCGTTCTCGTCAAGAGCGATACCTGTTACATATCCCTCTGCCATCTCAAGGTAACGGGGACCTTTGGCTAATGTACCATACATGGTTCCAACCTGTGAACGGAGTCCTTTTCCGAGGTCTTCCAGTCCTGCTCCGATAGCAAGGCCGTTCTCAGAGAACGCACTCTGTGTTCTTCCGTAAACGATCTGGAGGAAGAGCTCTCTCATGGCTGTGTTGATAGCATCACAGACAAGGTCTGTGTTCAGTGCCTCAAGAATTGTCTTTCCAGGCAGGATCTCGGAAGCCATAGCTGCGGAGTGAGTCATTCCGGAACATCCCAGTGTCTCAACAAGAGCCTCCTGGATTATACCGTCTTTTACATTCAGTGTCAGCTTGCATGCTCCCTGCTGAGGCGCACACCAGCCCACACCGTGTGTAAATCCGGAGATGTCTTTGATCTCTTTAGCCTGTACCCATTTTGCTTCTTCCGGGATCGGAGCCGGTCCGTGATTTGCACCCTGAGCTACCGGACACATCATTTCTACTTCATGTGAATAAATCATTTTAAAACTCCTTTCGATATGCGTACATGCCCTTGGCTGCATGTACGGATTATTTGCAGGGTCGTTATATATTTAACCCATACCTAAAATCATTTTCTCATAATTTTCGACATTCGTCAATCTGGTTTCAGCAATTTTTCTACTGGTCCAGCTTTATGCCTGCGAGGGCATCCGCAAATGCCGTGTTGACAGGTTCGTCCTTCTGCCTGTCCAGATATTTCCGAACATCCCGCTTGCTGACGCCTGCCCCCTCTTTCTTTCTGCGCTCTTTGAAGGCGGACAGCTTCTCCTTGTATCCGCAGGAGCAGACAAAGACCTGCCCGTCTCCCTGCCCTTTGAGCATCATCTTCTTGTGGCAGTTTGGACACCGTGCGTTGGAGGTGCGGGCAATGGTCTCCCGGTGGCCGCACTCTCTGTCCTGACACACCAGCATCTCCGCGTTCTTTCCCTTCACCTTCAGCATCCGCTTGCCGCAGACCGGGCATTTGGTGTTGGTCAGATTGTCGTGGCGGAAGGTTCCTGTGCCGGTGCGGATCTCCTCTGTGACTGCCCCGGCGTAATCCCGGATATCGTGCATAAAGGCAGTCCGCTTCAGCTTTCCTTCCGCAATACGGGAGAGCTTCATCTCCCAGTCAGCTGTGAGCTCCGGCTTTTTCAGGTCCGCAGGAACCAGCTCTAAAAGCTGTTTTGCCTTGGAGGTGAGATAGATCTCATTTCCCCGCTTCTCAAGGAGGAAACTGCCGAACAGCTTGTCCATGATGTCCGCCCTTGTAGCCACAGTCCCCAGGCCGCCGGTCTCTCCCAGCGTCTTTGCCGCCTTTTTGTCATGGCTTTCCATGTAGGCTGCCGGGTTCTCCATCGCCGCCAGAAGGGTGCCCTCATTAAATCTGGCAGGGGGCTTTGTCCGGCCCTCGGTGACAGTAAGGTGAAGGCCGCTGATCCGGCTTCCCTTCTCCAGCTTCGGAAGTGCCTGGCTTCTTACATCCTCCTCGTCATCTTCCTCTTCCTCCTGGTCAGAGTCATAGACTTCCCGCCATCCTTCTTTCAGCATATGTTTTCCTTTGGCAGTGAAGTCTTCTCTCCCGACAGAGGCAGTAAGCTGAATCTCCTCATACTCTGCCGGGGGATAGAGGACAGCCAGGAATCTTCTTACCACCAGATCGTAGATCTTTCTCTCTTCGTTTGTCATGTGGGTCAGCTCCACATACTGCTCTGTGGGAATAATAGCGTGGTGGTCGGACACCTTTTTATCATTCACAAAGGAGGCCTTTGGACTCACCTGGACACGCATCACCTTTGCGGCCAGCTTCCGGTAGGGACCTACAGCGCAGGCGCCGATCCTGTCTTTTATGGTAGGCACAATATCGCTGCTGATATATCGGGAGTCTGTCCTGGGATAGGTCAGCACCTTGTGGTTCTCATAGAGCCGCTGCATGATGTTCAGTGTCTCCTTGGGGGAGAAGCCAAACTTTTTGTAGGCGTCCTTCTGGAGTTCTGTCAGATCATAGAGAAGAGGCGCGTATGTCTTTTTCCTGGACGCTTTCACTTCCCGGATCACTGCCTCCTCCCCTTCCAGTTCCTTTTTCAGGTTCTGGATCTTTCCTCTATCAAAGGTTCTTGTGCTCCCCGACTTCCCATCTTTCCACACAAGAGTGAGTCCCTTTGCGGCCGCCCGCATGCCATAGTATGTCTGGGGGACAAAGCTGCGGATCTGCTCCTCTCTTTTTGCCACAATGGCCAGGGTGGGGGTCTGGACCCTGCCGCAGGAGAGCTGGGCGTTATACTTGCAGGTCAGCGCCCGCGTGGCGTTGATCCCCACAAGCCAGTCCGCCTCCGCACGGCACAGAGCAGCGTCGTAGAGCGGGTCATAGTCATGGCCGTTCCGCAGATGGGCAAATCCTTCCCGGATAGCCTTGTCTGTGACGGAGGAGATCCAGAGTCTCTTGATGGGCTTTTTGCTGCCCGCCTTGGCAAGGATCAGCCTGGCTACCAGCTCGCCCTCCCGGCCAGCGTCTGTGGCGATGATGATCTCCCCCACATCCTTCCTGTGGATCTGGGCTTTGACGGCCTGATACTGTTTCTGGCTCTGGCGGATCACTTCCAGCTTAAATTCCTTGGGCATCAGGGGAAGATCATCCAGCTTCCAGGCCTTATACTTGGGATCATAGTCCTCCGGGTCTGCCAGGGTTACAAGATGCCCAAGCCCCCAGGTGACGATGTACTGTCCGCCCTCAATGGCTCCGGAAATATTTTTCCCGCACTTTAACACTCTGGCGATATCTCTTGCCACCGACGGCTTTTCTGCGATAACCAATGCTTTCATTTACAAATCTTCTCCTATATTTTCAGAAACTCTATTCTACCGGACCAGTGTCCAGAAACTGCTGTCTGAGGCAAAGGCTGCTATCTCATCAAATTCAAAGGGGGCTGTCACCCAGGCATAGCCTCTGTCATCCTGGCTGTACGCCGGATAGCGGAAGGACAGGCCGATCTCCAGGCCTTCTGCATCCACGAAAAATTCCGGCTCGTAGACGCCGTCTTTCGTATCTCCGCCCAGGACAGCCTTCATGTCTTCTGTGTTCAGTTCGGACAGAAGCGTATCGTCATCTGCCTCGTCCCGCATGCCTTCTGCCCACGCAGAGACAAAATGGTCGTCCAGGCTGACAATATCTTTCACCTCGTAGAGAGTCCCGTCCTGCAGGTTGATATTGACACAGCGCAGAGCCACGTGATAATCACTCTCGCTTCCCTCGTAGCTGTAATCCTGGAACACAACACTTAAAAGGGACTGACTCTGATAGGTCACTTTATATTCCACAAAGCTGGCCAGCACCGGGTACTCCTCCCCCAGCACCTTCTCCTTCATCTCGTCGGAAGGGTCCAGGTAAAGCTTGTCCACAGAAGCCAGGGCGCAGTCCTGAAGCGCAGCGTTCACGCTCTCCTGCACAGCTGCATCCAGGCCGTCCACCTGGGGATAATAGACCTCGAACTGGATCGTCGTACTGCTGGTGTTATCCGCCGTGTAGGTATAATTGTCCTCTGTCACCTCATAACCGCAGTCCTCATCCACATACTCCGGAATGGCGTCTATGCCTGACTCTTCCTGA
The DNA here is from genome assembly GCF_959599685.1 of Lachnoclostridium phocaeense. Taxonomy (NCBI): domain Bacteria; kingdom Bacillati; phylum Bacillota; class Clostridia; order Lachnospirales; family Lachnospiraceae; genus Lachnoclostridium; species Lachnoclostridium phocaeense. The sequence goes on along the minus strand of NZ_CAUGIN010000026.1, from coordinate 29,942 downwards.
GGTTCGCTGTCATCCTGCCCATAATCCCCGTAGAATTCATCATACCAGTCCTCGATAGAGGAGCCGTCCTCTCCCCACTGGCCGCCGTCCTCCAGGTATCCGTCCACGCCGTTCTCGGCTGCGTAGTCCAGTTCCCTGGTAATGGCAGCGCCTACCACAAAGGTCAGCACAAGACACAGAGCTCCCACCGCACCGGCGATATACATGCCTTTTCCCCTCTTCTTTCTGATAGGGACAGATGCAGCCCACATCTCCATAGGAATAAAGCGCATCCCGCCTGCATTCTGCTCCGGCGCCGTGTCATGCATCCCCATGTGCCGGTAGGCATCCACCGCTCCCGGAGAGGCGTTGACAGTAAATTTCTGCACGCCGTACACCTGGACTGCGAAAGAACACATCTCCATCAAAAGGGCTTTCCCAATCCCTCTGTGCTGGTATTCCCGCCTCACAAAGAGAAGGGCGATATGTCCTGTGGGCAGAATTCCCCCTGCTCCCAGCATCTGTGGCCCCTCAAAGGCGCCGAAGAGAGCCAGCCCTTCTGCCTGCATCTTTTTCTCTATGTTTGGATATCTGATGAAATCCTGAAAAGAAGCCACACCCTCTGCTGTATACAGAGGCGCCACATCCTGTGCAAACACTTCCCACACAAGATGGAGCGCATCCAGTACCTCCTGTCCTTCCAGTCTGCGTATGATCATAGGATCTTCCTCCTTCTTCTATCGTATCTCTGCCTGTGTCTGATCCCGGAGAAGCTCTTCCCGCAGCAGGGTCAGTGCCCTGACGACAGCGTAGTCGCGGTTCTTGCTGCGGTTTCCGGTAAAGTGGAATTCTTCCACCCGGATCCTTCCCTGCACACAGCACCCAATGTACACAAGACCCACCGGCTTCTCCGGCGTTCCTCCGTCCGGCCCTGCAATGCCGGTGACAGCCAGGGCCGCGTCTGCCCCTGCCTGGCGTGCTGCGCCCCTGGCCATCTGTTCCGCCGTCTCCGGGCTCACCGCCCCAACGGTCTCCAGCGTCTGGTGCTCTACGCCTAGGAGCTTTTCTTTTGCTTCATTAGAGTAGGTGATATACCCCTCCCTGTAAACGCTGGAAGCGCCGGGGACATTCATGATCCTTCCGGCCAGCAGTCCCCCTGTGCAGGACTCGGCCGTAGTAACTGTCATCTGTCTCTCCCGAAGCATGTCCACAACTGCCTCTTCCAGAGTCACTTCCTCGTCCATAGTATAGATGTAATCCCCAAACCGCTTCTTAAGCTCCTGAAGCATGGGCTCCATGAGCCTGCAGGCTGTCTCCTCGTCAGCTGCCTTGGCAGTCACCCGGAAATGCACCTCACCTGTCTTGGCATAGGGCGCAAGAGTGGGGTTGCTCTGGGCATCCATCAGATCTGCCACCATAGTCTCTGCCTGGCTCTCGCCGATGGAACAGATCTTCACCATTTTTGAGTAGATGCCCTCCGGCTGCAGTTTATTCAGATAGGGCGCTATGTCCCGCTCAAACATGGGCCGGATCTCATTGGGAGGTCCCGGCAGCAGGATGGCTGTCTTCCTATTTTCCTTATCCTCCAGGATGATGCCCGGCGCTGTGCCGTTGTAGTTGTCCACCACAATGGCTCCCTCCGGGACAAGGGCCTGCTTCCAGTTGTTGGCCGTGATCTCCCGGCCCTGGGCTCTCCTCCTGTCAAAGTAAGCCTGGATCCGCTCTTTGGAGTGGGCATCCTCATAGAGCTCTCTCCCGAACACTTTTGCCGTCACTTCTTTTGTCAGGTCATCCTTGGTGGGTCCAAGGCCGCCGCTCAGGATCACAATGTCGGATCTGGAGAGGGCCAGCCGGATGGCGTCCTCCAGACGCTCCTCATTGTCTCCCACCGCGCTCTGGTGGTAGCAGGAGAGCCCCAGAAGGGCGATCTTCTCCGCCAGATAGGCGGCGTTTGTATTTACAATATTTCCAAGAAGTATCTCCGTACCGACTGATATCAGCTCAACGGTCATCCTACATTCCTCCCTTTGTCAGCACTTCCACGTTTTTCGCAATATAATCAATCAGAGAGATCACTGTCAGGATCAGCGCGATCCAGATCAGCACAGTGCCGATGGTGTCAAACACACCACCCAGATCAGCGATCAGCACGATCACCATGAGCATCTGGGACACGGTCTTGAATTTCCCCCAGTAGCTGGCCGCGATGACAATGCCGCTGTCAGCTGCCACAAGGCGGAAACCGCTGATGATGAATTCCCTGGCAATGATGACGATCACAACCCAGGCCGGAAGCTGTCCGGAGGGGATCAGGCAGATCATGGCAGAGCACACAAGGAGTTTATCTGCCAGAGGATCCATGAATTTCCCGAAGTTTGTCACCAGGTTCCTGGCTCTGGCAATCTTTCCGTCCAGCATGTCCGTGAGACTGGCAGCGCAGAAGATCACAAGAGCGATCCATTTGCTTGCATCCCCGGCGAAATCCGTCAGCATGAAAAATACAAAAAATGGTACCATGATTACCCGCAGTACGGTCAGTTTGTTTGGCAAATTCATCTTACATCAACTCTCCTATCAAATCGTATTCTGCTGCCCCTGTGACTTTCACCCTGGCAAAATCGCCGGACATCAGTTCCTCATCTGTATTTACAAAGATCAGCCCATCCACGTTCGGCGCATCCTTGTAGGTTCTGCCCACGTAGGCGTTCTCATCGGCCACTTTTCCCTCGATCATAACCAGCACTTCCCGGCCGATCATGTCTTCTGCCAGGTCAAAGGCGATCTCCTGCTGAAGCTCCATCAGCTCTGCCTGCCGGTCTTCTTTTACTTCCTCCGGGATCTGGTCTTCCATCTGGGCTGCCGGGGTCCCCTCCTCCGGTGAGTAGGTAAAGACGCCAAGGCGGTCAAATTCCATCTGATCCACAAAGTCCATCAGCTCTTCATGCTGTTCCTTTGTCTCCCCGGGGAATCCAGTGATGAGGGTGGTGCGGATGGCAATGTCCGGGATCTCTCTTCTCAGCTTCCCGATGATCTCCTCCAGGTCCTCCCTTGAAGTGCGCCGTCCCATCCTGCGCAGAATCTCTGTGCTGGCATGCTGGATGGGAAGATCCAGATAGTGGCAGATCTTGGGCTCCTCCTTCATGACCTGGATGAGGGAATCGTCGATCTCCTCCGGGTAGCAGTAGAGGATCCGGATCCACCGGATGCCATCGATTTTGCACAGCTCCCGCAAAAGCCGGTGCAAGGATTTCTCCCCGTATAGGTCAGTCCCGTAGATAGTGGTCTCCTGGGCCACCAGGATCAGCTCCTTCACGCCGTCTTCCGCCAGGTCCCTGGCCTCCTTCACAAGCCGCTCCATGGGAACGCTGCGGTAGTTGCCCCGGATCTTCGGTATGATACAGTAGGTGCAGTGCTTGTCGCAGCCCTCCGCGATCTTCAGGTAGGCAAAATGTCCGCCTGTGGTCACAAGCCGCTTGGTATCAGGCAGGGGCAGGGCGTCGATGTCCTCGATCCGGACGCCGCTTTTTCCCTCCAGTGCCTCCTGTATGGCATCCACGATCTTGTCGTAGGATGTGGTGCCCAGCACTTCGTCCACTTCCGGTATTTCCTCCAGGATCTCTTCCTGGTATCTCTGGGCCAGACAACCGGTGACAATAAGCGCCTTCAGAGTGCCTGTCTTTTTGTATTCTGCCATCTCCAGGATGGTCTGGATGCTCTCCTCCTTGGCATCATGGATGAAACAGCAGGTGTTGATGACGATCACATCAGCCTGGGTCTCATCGTCCGTCATCTGGTAGCCCTTGTCTGCCAGCAGGCCGATCATAACCTCTGAGTCCACCAGATTTTTATCACAGCCCAGTGAAATAAAAAGCACATTCATAGCTTTTTCTCCTTTCAGTCAGAAAGGCAGATACCTTGTAAAAGCATCTGCCTTATCGTTTTCGTCTGCTTATTCTTCAGAGTCCTCTGCAATGATCGTGATCTTGCCGCTGTTCAGTTCATCGATAGCGATGGAAAGGGGCTTCTCGCCGTCCTTGGTCTTTACCAGAGGCACATCGCCGTCGATCAGCTGTCTGGCTCTCTTTGCTGTTGCCATGACGATGGAATAACGGCTGTTGACAACCTTTGTCTCGCCCTCCTCCACGTCTTTGTTCACTACTTTCATCAGATCCGTGTATGATGGATGCAGCATATTCTTATTCTCCTTTCAACTCTTCTTTCATATGATCAATAAATGCCTGATTGCGCGTACTCTTCTCGTGCTCCGCCAGGATCACCCCGTGGACTGCCTCCACGCACTCTTCCAGCCGGTCTCTCTCATTGAGGATAATGTAGTCGTAGGACTCCATGAAGCGGGCTTCCTTTGCCGCTGTCTTCATCCTCTCCTCCACCACTTCGGGACTTTCTGTTCCTCTGTCTGTCAGCCTTCTTTTCAGCTCACCTGCGGTGGGAGGCGTGATAAAGATGAGGGGCGTGTCGGGAAATTTCTCCTTCACCTTCAGAGCGCCCTGGACCTCGATCTCCAGGATCACATCTTTTCCCTCTGCGAGCTGCTCCTGCACGTACGCTTTGGGCGTGCCATAGTAATTATTCACGTACATAGCATACTCTATCAGTTTGTCTTTCGCAATCATTTTTTCAAATTCTTCCCGCGTTTTGAAAAAATATTCCCTGCCGTTCTCCTCTCCCTCTCTGGGTCCTCTTGTGGTTGCTGAGATGGAGAGCGCATAATTGTCATACTTCTCAAGAAGCCTTCTAAGCACAGTCCCTTTCCCTGCTCCGGAGAAACCGGACAGGACGGTGAGAATTCCTTTTTGCTTGCTCATGTTCATGTCCCCGCTTTTCTATTCTATGTTCTGTATCTGTTCTCTGACCTTCTCGATCTCTGTCTTCAGGTCAATGCCTCTGTTGGAGACTTCCAGGTCGTTTGCCTTGGACAGGATGGTATTTGCCTCCCTGTTCATCTCCTGAGCGATAAAATCCAGTTTTCTTCCTATACCCGCCTCATCGGAGAGAAGCACGTCCTTCATATGGCTGATGTGGCTCTTCAGCCGGACCACTTCCTCGTCAGTACAGATCTTGTCAGCAAAGATCACGACTTCTGCAGCGATGCGGCTGTCGTCGATCTGGGTGTCCTGAAGGAGCTCCTTCACCTTCTCCTCCAGCTTTTCTCTGTACTCGGCAATGATCTGCGGAGACCTGACTTCGATAAAGTCCACCAGCTCCATCATGCCGTCCAGCTTGTCAATGATGTCTCTGCGGAGGTTCTCCCCCTCAAGGGTCCGAGTCTCCACGAACTGGGCAATGGCCCCCTCTATAGCTTTTTTCAGGCAGTTCCATATCTCCTCTTCATCCAGGGCCTGCTCCTCCATAGTGAGGACCTCCGGATACCGGGACAGCGTGGACACACGGACATCATTGTCCAGACCGAACTGTTCCTCCATCTCCCTGAGCCTTTCCATATACTCCTTTGCCAGAGACGCATTGTATTTCAGCACTGCCTGCCCCTCAGACAGATCCTCGTAGGTAATAAAAATATCCACCTTGCCTCTGGAGACAGACTGCTTTAAAAGACTGCGGATAGATGTCTCAAAAAAATTCAGCTTCTTGGGCATGCGGATGTTGACATCCAGGTAGCGGTGGTTGACACCCTTCATCTCCACCGTAAATTTCCGCTCTCCGTCAGCAAATTCACACCGCCCGAAGCCTGTCATACTCTTTATCATTTTGGCAACCTCTTTTTCGCTTTTTGATACTGCATTATTATAATTCATTTCCACTCCTCCGTCAACTTTGCAAACTCCCCTTTCTGTGGTATACTGTGAACACTTGGCGAGGTCCCGCACGAGCCTAGTGTGAACGCACACCCGGTTTCTTAGCGAGGTCCCCCACGAGCTTAGAAACCGTGGTGTACTGTGAACACCTAATTATAGAAAGGATTGTATCTATATGGCTTTTGACGGAATTACGATCGCAGCTGTGACAAAAGAATTAAAGGAGGCTCTGGAAGGCGGGCGGATCAGCAAGATCGCTCAGCCGGAGGCAGATGAGCTTCTCCTGACAGTCAAGACTCCCGCAGGACAGAGGCGGCTGTGCATCTGCGCCAGCGCCTCTCTTCCTCTTATATATCTCACTGACGAAAACAAGACGAGCCCCATGCAGGCTCCGGGCTTTTGCATGCTGCTGCGCAAGCACATCGGCAGCGGGCGCATCGTGGGCATCCATCAGCCAAAGATGGAGCGCATCATCCGCTTTGACATCGAGCATCTGGATGAGATGGGAGATCTTTGTCAAAAGACGCTTGTGGTGGAGCTGATGGGAAAACACAGCAACATTATCTTCTGCGATGACAACGGCCGCATCATCGACAGCATCAAACATATATCTGCCCAGACAAGCTCTGTCCGGGAGGTGCTCCCGGGGCGGGAATATTTTATACCGGATACCATGCACAAGCTGGATCCGCTGACTGTGACACAAGAAGATTTCATCCAGGCGCTGAAGGAAAAAGGAGGCCCCATCTCAAAGGCCATCTATACCAGCTTTACCGGCATCAGCCCGGTAGTGGCGGAGGAGATCTGTTATCTGGCCGCCCTGGAATCCCGGATGACAGCGGAGGACCTCTCTGGAGACATGCTCATCCATCTCCACCGGCAGTTCAGCTACTATATGGAACAGGTGCGTCTTGGCTCTTTCTCTCCTGCCATCTATTACGACGGCACGGAACCGAAGGAATTTTCCGCCCTGCCCTTGAGTCATTTCTCCAATTACAGAAGGGAAGAACTTTCTTCCATCTCCCAGGTGATCCGCACCTACTACTCCTCCCGGGAGACACTGACCCGTATCCGCCAGAAGTCCGCGGATCTGCGTCACGTTGTCCAGACAGCCCTGGAGAGGAACCGGAAGAAATACGACCTGCAGTCCAGGCAGCTTAAGGACACGGAAGGCCGGGATAAATTCAAAGTCTACGGCGAACTGATCAACACCTACGGCTATGGCCTGGAGCCCGGCGCAAAAAAACTGACTGCTCTCAATTACTATACCAACGAAGAAGTCACCATCCCCCTGGACGAACATCTCACAGCCGGCGAGAACGCCCAGCGCTATTTTGCAAAATACAACAAACAGAAGCGGACTTTCGAGGCCTTGAGCCAGCTCATACAGGAGACCCGCGATGACATCGAGTACCTGGAGTCCATCAGCAACGCCCTGGACATTGCCCGGGCTGAGGAGGACCTGGTACAGATCAAGGAGGAGCTGACCCAGACCGGTTATATCCGCCGCCGCAGCACAAAGCAGAAGGTGCGCATCACAAGCCGCCCCTTCCACTACATCTCCAGCGACGGCTACCATATATATGTAGGAAAAAACAATCTGCAGAACGAGGAGCTGACTTTCCACTTTGCCTCCGGCAACGACTGGTGGTTCCACGCAAAGATGGTGCCCGGCTCCCACGTCATCGTGAAATCCGGCGGGGATGAGCTGCCGGACCGCACCTTTGAGGAGGCCGGCCGGCTGGCTGCCTACTACTCAAAGAGCCGCGGAAACGATAAAGTCGAGATCGACTACATTGAAAAGAAACATGTGAAAAAGCCCGGCGGCGGAAAGCCAGGCTTTGTCATCTACCACACAAACTACTCGCTTGTCATTGACTCGGATATCAGCGGAATTGAAGAAGTGCGGACGAACTGACATCAGTTCATCCGCACTTCTTTATCTGCAACATATTAACAGGATCAGTAGTCAGATCAGCAGGACTGCGTTTCCATCCCCAGCAGATAATCTATGAACTGCTGAGCTGTCCGCCCGGACATGCCGCCGTGGTTCAGCTCCCAGCGGTTGGCTTCCAGAAGGAGCTTTTCTTCGTCCATCTCTATGCCGTTTCTCTTTGCCAGCTGACGGACGATCTCCTGGAATTCTTTCTTGGCCGGTTTTCCAAAATATATGGTGACACCGAACCTTGCCACAAGGGAAAGTTTCTCCTGCACCGTGTCGTTTGTGTGCAGCTCTTCGTCTCTCTCCTCCTTATCCCGGAAGCTCTCCCGGATCAGATGGCGGCGGTTGGAAGTGGCGTAGATGAGCACATTGTCCGGCTTTCTCTCCAGTCCGCCCTCGATGACCGCCTTCAGGTATTTGTATTCGATTTCAAACTCCTCGAAGGAAAGGTCGTCCATGTAGATGATAAATTTATAGTTCCGGGTCTTGATCTGGGCGATGACATCGTTGAGGTCCTGGAACTGATGCTTGTACACCTCGATCATCCTAAGGCCCTGGTCATAGTATTTATTGAGGATAGCCTTGATGGAGGAGGATTTCCCGGTTCCCGCGTCCCCGAAGAGAAGGCAGTTGTTGGCCCGGCGCCCCTTCACAAAGGCCTCTGTGTTGTCAATGAGTTTTTTCTTGGCGCTCTCATACCCCACCAGCTCGTCAAGCTGTACATGGGCGATCTTTGTGATAGGCACAATGTGGACGCCCTCCTCGTCGTGGGCCACCCGGAAAGCCTTGTGAAGGCCCAGCTTGCCTACGCCGAACTCCTTGTAGAACTGGGTCACGGAAGCCTTGAACTCCTCCGCGTCCTTTGTCTGCCCCAGGCTTTTCGCCAGAGCGCAGATCCGGTCCCGGATACGGCCGTTGAACACACTGCCGTGGGTGCCAGATCCTGTGTAGTCCAGGATCATGGAGACGCAGTCCACGCCAAGCCCTGCCTCCATCGCGGAGAAGTCGTAGTCAAACAGCTCCTTGAAGATAGAGAAGTCGTGGAGGGCCACCTTATTGATGCTTCCCCCTGTCTCTCCCACGATCTCGCAGGAAGTGCTGTAGGCGTTCTCATCGTTTGCCAGGAGAAAGGTCAGGTAATCGTGCCAGAGATTTCCCTCAAAGCCGTGGTCCACACAGAGCTCCAGTATGCTGCCTGTGCACGCAAAGAGAAGGCTTTTCAGGTCCTCCTCGTTGTAATATTCATTGTTGTAGTTTTCCATCAGGAACGTCATGTCATTTAAGATCTGTTCCTGCTCCAGATTTTTATAGATGATCAGTTCGTGTACTCTCATATTGTTTCTCCCTTCAGATCAGTAGTTTCCAAGTATTTTCAGGCTCTTGGACTCTTCCCGCAGGCCCCGGATGGCATTTTTCACGGCGCCCTCCCCCATGTTTCCTTCAAAGTCCACAAAGAAACGGTACTCCCAGGTCCTTCCCTCCACCGGACGGGACTCGATCTTTGTCATATTCAGGTTATTGTAGGTAAAATGGGCCAGCAGGTGATAGAGAGAACCGCTGGAATGGTCCACCTCAAAGCAGATGCTGATCTTTTTCGCGTCCTTCAGAAAAATCTTCTGGTTCGTCACAATGATAAACCGGGTGGAGTTGTTGTCATTGTAGTTTATCTTCCGGTCCAGTATCTTCAGTCCGTATATCTGAGCCGCATGCTCACTGCAGATGGCCGCCTGAGTGATATCCCCGTCCTCCAGCACCTTTTTTGCCGCTACCGCTGTGTTGGGTGCGCTGATCCGCTGCCATCCCGGCTGCTCATCCAGATATTTGGAGCTCTGCATCAGCGCCTGGGGATGGGAGTAGACCGTCTTTATCGTGTCCAGGGACGCTCCCTCCACGCTTGCAAGAGCATGGTCGATGGGGAGGATGATCTCCCCCACGATATAATTTTCAAATTCCACAAGCAGGTCATAGACCTCACTCACCACTCCCGCTGATGAATTTTCAATGGGGAGGACCGCAAAATCCGCAGACCCCTCCTCTATGGCCTCCATGGCGTCACGAAAGGTCTGCACATGGAAGCTGTTTATATCCTTTCCAAAATAAGCGTGCATGGCTGCCTGGGAGTAGGCGCCGTCTGTCCCCTGAAAGACGATCCGGGACTGCTCGTAATCCAGCTTGTCCACTCCGATAAAGGGCAGCCTTCCAAGCGCTCCCTTCTTAGTCAGCATCTGGTACTGCATTTTTCGGCTCTGAGACATGAGCTGCTCAAAAAGCTCCGTCAGTCCCAGCCGGAGGAACTCATCCTCCACATTCCGGGTGATCCTGGCGAGCTGATCCTTCTCCCGCTTTTTATCAAACACTTTCTTTCCTGCATCTATCTTGATATCGCCGATCTTTTCGCACACCTGCACACGGCTCTTGTACAATTCCGCGATCTGGCTGTCGATCTGCGCCAGATGTTCTCTCAGTTCCTCTAATTCTGCCATTTCTTCTGTCTCCTTTTGCACACATACTAAAAGGTATTATAATACAAGTCCACGTCAAAATCCACGTCAGACGTTGAAAAACTTTGGCATTTATTATATGATGTAGGTACGGTGAATTGATCTAAAGGGAGGCGAACAGTATGAACACCATGGATTGCATTTTCAGCAGAAGAAGTATCCGCAAATTCAAGCCGGACCCTGTGGGGCACCAGCTTCTTGAGACAGTCATCCAGGCGGCATCCTATTCTCCTTCCTGGAAAAACAGTCAGATCACACGCTATATCGCTATCGAAGATTCTTCTATTCTCGCAAAAATTGCCGATGATTTCACCCCGTCATTCAACAGTCATATTATCCGTCAGGCACCGCTCCTCCTGGCTGTCACCTTTGTCAAAGGGCGCAGCGGCTTTGAGAGGGACGGCTCTTTCTCTACAAAGAAAGGGGACCGCTGGCAGATGTTTGATGTGGGAGCCGCCTGCCAGACCTTCTGTCTGGCTGCCCATGAAGCGGGCCTTGGCACGGTCATCATGGGGATTTTTGACGAGGACGGCATAGGAGAGCTTCTTGACATTCCCGCTGATCGTGAGCTTGGGGCACTGATCGCAGTGGGGTATCCGGACATTGCTCCCGAGGCGCCGAAGCGAAAGAGCGTGGACGAGCTTCTGACGTACCGTTAATTCTTTACCGTGCCATGAGAAGGGCACATAACACGAAGGAGGTTTTTATGAGACATTTAATGAGTCCACTGGATTTTTCAGTGGAAGAGCTGGATAAATTGCTGGACCTGGCAGAGGACATTGAGGCAGACCCGAAGAAATATGCCCACGCCTGCGACGGGAAAAAGCTTGCCACCCTGTTCTACGAGCCAAGCACGAGAACACGTTTAAGCCACGAGGCAGCTATGCTGAACCTGGGCGGGAGCATCATGGGCTTTTCCTCCGCTGACTCCAGCTCCGCTGCCAAGGGAGAGAGCGTGTCTGACACCATCCGCACCATCTCCTGCTACGCGGATATCTGTGCCATGCGCCATCCAAAAGAGGGAGCTCCCATGGTTGCCTGCCAGCACTCTTCTATCCCGGTCATCAACGCAGGAGACGGAGGGCATCAGCACCCCACCCAGACACTGACGGATCTGATGACGATCCGGTCCCTTAAAGGGCATCTGGGCAATATGACCATCGGTCTGTGCGGAGACCTGAAATTCGGACGCACAGTCCACTCCCTGATCCACGCCCTGGTGCGCTATCCGGGCATGAAATTTGTCCTCATCTCACCGGAGGAGCTGAGACTGCCAGGATATATCCGCCACGATGTGCTGGAGAAGAACCAGGTTCCCTACGAGGAGGTTGTCCGCCTGGAGGAGGCCATCCCGAACCTGGATCTGCTCTACATGACCCGCGTGCAGAAAGAGCGTTTCTTCAACGAGGAAGACTATGTGCGCATGAAGGACTTCTACATCCTGGACGCAAAGAAAATGAAGCTGGCCAGGGATGACATGTACGTGCTCCATCCGCTGCCCCGCGTCAACGAGATCTCCACGGAGGTGGACTCCGACCCGAGAGCCGCCTATTTCAAACAGATGCAGTACGGTGTCTATGTCCGCATGGCTCTCATTTTGACATTGCTGGAAATTGAAGTGTAGGAGGAAGAAACATGGTTAAGAATACATTGAATGTCGGACGCATTTCCGAGGGCTTTGTGCTGGACCACATCCAGGCAGGCCGCAGTATGGACATCTACAAATATCTCCACCTGGATCAGCTGGACTGCTGCGTGGCCATCATCAAGAACGCCAAGAGCAGCAAGATGGGGAAGAAGGACATCATGAAGATCGAGTGTCCCATAGACTTTATGGACCTGGACATTCTGGGGTTCATTGATCACAACATCACCATCAACATCATCAAGGACGAGCAGATCATCGAGAAAAAGGCGCTCCATCTTCCCAAGAAGATAAAAAATGTCATCCGGTGCAAGAATCCCCGGTGCATCACCTCTATCGAGCAGGAGCTGGACCATGTATTCGTCCTGACTGACCCGGAGAAGGAAATCTACCGGTGCATGTACTGCGAAGAAAAGTATGAGAGAAGGCCCAGATAGCAAGGACCTCAGATAGTATAAGACGATCCAGGGACAGATATGGCAGAAGCCGTATCTGTCCCTGTTTCCATTCTCCGTGTGTTTTCCATAAATTTCAGGCGTTTCAGGGATTGCCTGTCCCCCGGAAATGCTCCATCATGACAGGAAAATACTCCCTGCTGTACTCTCCCAGGGAATAGCTCCCCTTTCCGAGGCACCACTCTGTCACGAGAGCCCTCTCGCACATGGCGTAATATTTCACCACCGTTCGGATAGACACATCCCCGCGGATCTCTCCCCTCTTCTGCCCCTCCTCCACGATCCCGGATATCAGCTTGTAGTATTTCCGGTTCTCATTCAGGAGCTGGCTCTCTCCCTGGGCCACAAGCTGGGTGGAGTACAGGGAAGCCAGCAGCTCCATGCTGATATTCTCCTCCATCATGGCGTGCATTTCCCTGTTAAGATAGAGGAGCTTCTCAAAGCAGTCCTCGCCGGGATCCAGCTTGTCCTCCAGTTCCCCGTAGTAGTCATCCAGCATCTCCGCCAGTGTGTTCAGCAGCTCATCCTTGGCGCTGAAATAGTAGTAAAAGGAACCCTTGGACGTTCCGGACCTTTCTATAATGTCATCCACTGTCGTCCCGCCAAAGCCCTTGTCCCGGAACAGCTCCCAGGCAGCCGAGATGATCCTGCTCTTTACACTCTTCTTTTCTTCTGTCTTCTCCATTATCTTGTCCCTCTGTCCTTTTTAGTTGATATGCTTCTTATATTTTAGCACAAAAAAGGACAGAGGAAAATGAAAACCTCTGCCCCTGTGTCCCTGTTCGCTCTTAAAGACTTTTAGATATCTCCTCGCATTTTTTCATCGCCTCGATGACAGCGCTCCTGAAGCCTTTTTCCTCCAGTACCCGAACGGACTCGATGGTCGTCCCGGCCGGTGAGCACACCATATCCTTCAGCTCTCCCGGATGCCTGCCGGTCTCAAGCACCATCTTCGCGCTTCCCAGCACTGCCTGTGCGGCGAATTTATACGCTTGATTTCTCGGAATACCGCCGGATACAGCTGCGTCTGCCATGGCCTCGATCAGCATGAACACATAGGCCGGTGAGCTTCCGCTGACTGCCACGACCGCATCCATCATGTGCTCGGGAACCAGTTCCGCTTTTCCAAAGCCATTTAAAATGGACAGCGCCTTCTCCATATCCCCGTCTGTCACATAAGCGTTTTTGCAGGCTCCTGTCATTCCCTCTCCCACCATGGCAGGCGTGTTTGGCATGGTGCGCACGATCTTCACCGGCTTCTGGAACTGCTCCGCCAGCCAGGCAAGAGTCTTTCCCGGCGCGATGGTGATGATCAGATGACTGTCCGTCACACTGTCTCTGATACCCGCGATCACGTCCGCATAAAACTGGGGCTTTACAGAGAGGATGACAACCTCCGCATTTTTTACGACCTCATTGTTGTCCCCGGTCACACGGATACCGTACTTTTCTTTTACTCTCTCCCGCCCTGGCGCAAAGGGGTCTGCTCCAATAATCTCCTCCGGCGCCGCAATGTGATTTTCAATGATTCCGCCCATCATGGCTGTGGCCATATTTCCCGTTCCAATAAATCCAAGTTTCATCTGCTTATCCTCCTCTTTTTTTGTATACATTTTTATATTTTGTATACAACTTTGTTTATAATATACCATCCGTCCTTCTTCCTGTCAAGAAAAAGAGGTATTGCCTGCCGCTTTTTTTCACGTTATAATTTGTATACAAATTTATCTTCATACGCAAGGAGTGTGTTTCATGCCGCAGAAAGAAAAGAATGTCTCTCTCGCCGACCAGGCCTATGAGACGATCAAGACAAATATCCTGAATATGACCTACCCTCCGGGCATGACTCTGACAGAGAGCCGGCTGGCCCGGGACCTGGGCATGAGCCGCAGCCCTGTCCGCACAGCCATCCGGATGCTGCAGACAGAGGGACTCATCGTCACGGACTACTACAAATCCATGACTGTAAAAGAGATAACGGAAAAGGACATCCGGGAGATCTACCAGCTGCGGGAGCTGCTGGAGGGCGCCGCCTTCCGCCTCATCTTCACCTCCGGCAGGAACGAAGAGTACTCCTACCGCATCGAGGAGAAGGTGGTCCGCATGTGCGCCGCAGCCTCCGACACTTATGCCTGGGAGGTAGCCGACACAGCCATGCACATGGAGATCATCAGCATTCTGGAAAACAGCCGCGTTGACAGGATATATGAGAACAACCTGTCCGAGCTGATCCGCATGGGCCAGTTCTCTGTCAGGAACGGCATGGACATAGACCGCACCAATGAAAACCTGAAGAGGATGGTGGAGCTCATGCGCGCCGGGGATTACGAGAACGCCTACGCCATCCTCCGGGACGACCACTTTACAACCGGCATGGACTGTTCCCTTCAGGAATATCTTTAAAGAAATGCGCCTGGCCGCTGTGGTCCAGGCGCTGCTTTCTCATTCTATTTACTGAAAGGACTGCTCCGTGCGGTTGATGATCTCATCCTGGAGCGGTTTGTCCAGGTTGCGGAAGAAATCGCTGTATCCGGCCACGCGGACGATCAGGTCCTTGTAGTCTTCCGGATGCTTCTGGGCGTTGATGAGTGTCTGGCGGTCCACCACATTAAACTGGATATGGTGTCCGTCCATCGCAAAGTAGGACCGTATCAGGCTGGCCATGTTGTTCAGCCCTTCCTCTCCCGCCACCACATCAGGCGTGAACTTCTGGTTCAGAAGTGTGCCGGCAGTCGCCAGATGGTCCATCTTGGAGCAGGATTTGATCACAGCTGTGGGACCGTTTGTGTCTGCGGATTTCTCCGGCGAAATCCCCTCTGAAACAGGCTGATGGGCCTTTCTTCCATTTGGCGTTGCCAGGATCACGTCTCCGAAGTACACGTGGCAGGTGGTAGGCAGCATATCCACACCGTACTTTCCGCCCTTCATGTTCGGGCGCCCCGTGATGGTGCTCCTGTAGAGTTCAAACACATCCTGCATGATACCGTCCGCATAATCATCGTCATTGCCATATTTCGGCGTCCTGTCATGGACCATGCGGTAGATGGCGTCATATCCCTCATAGTTGTGCTCCATGGCATCGATCAGCTCTTCCATGGTAAAGTTTTTCTTGTCATAGACATTGTATTTTACAGCTGTCAGGCAGTCTGTCACCGTTCCGATGCCCACACCCTGGATATAGTTTGTGTTGTATCTGGCGCCGCCTGCATTGTAGTCCTTTGCGTTGGATATACAGTCGTTTGTCACCACAGACAGACAGGGAGCTGGCATCTCCTTCGCATACAGCTTCTCTATCACATTATTTCCGCGTATCTTCACGTCAACAATATACTCCAGCTGCTTCCTGAAGGCATCCCAGAGCTCATCGTACGTCTTGAAATCCTTCGCATACCCCAGCTTGAGTCCGATCTGCTTTCCGCTGTACTGGTCAAATCCATTGAACAGTGTGAGCTGGAATACCTTGGGGATGTTCAGGTATCCTGTCAGGATGTAGGCCTCGCTTCCCCACGCGCCTGTCTCCACACACCCCGAGGAGCCGCCCCTTCTGGCGTCCTCCAGCTTTTTGCCGGCATTGACCAGCTCCATGATCTGGGCCTCCGTGTTGTAGAAGGCAGGCTGCCCCCAGCCCTTCCTTGAAATCTCGCAGGCTCTCTTCAGGAATTTAGCGGGCGTCTTCTTGCTGATGGTCACGTTGGAGTTAGGCTGCACCAGCTTCATCTCATCCATGCAGTCCAGGATCAGGTAGCTGACATTGTTCACCCCGTTGCGCCCGTCCGGCGTCACTCCACCTGTGTTGATATTGGCAAAATCGGTGTATGTGGCGCTTTCCTTCAGCGTGATGCCCACCTTTACAGGCGCCGGCTGGTTGTAGAATTTCACCCACAGGCACTCCAGCAACTCCAGTGCCTTCTCATCGTCCAGGATGCCGGCCTCCACATCCCTCTCATAGTAGGGATACAGGTGCTGGTCCAGTCTTCCCGGACTGAAAGCGTCCCAGGGGTTCAGCTCTGTGGTGACTGCAAGGTGGGTGAACCAGTAGAGCTGGATCGCCTGCCAGTATGTCTGAGGCCTGTGCGCAGGTACGACCTCCAGGTTGGCAGCAATCTGAAGGAGCTCGGACTTCCTCGTCTCATCCGCTTCCTTTTCCGCCATCTCAAGAGCCAGGCTGTGGTAGCGCTCGCCCAGGATGATGACAGCGTCACAGGCAATGTCCATAGCCTTCAGCTCCTCGCATTTATCCACAGCATCCGGATCGTTCATGTAGTCCAGGCCGTCCATTGTCTTTTGGATCTTCTCTTTATACTCCATATAGCCGGTAGTGAACACCTGCTCGCCGCCGCAGGTGTGCCCCGGGCCTCTCTGCTCCATAAACTCAGTGAACATGCCCGCCTCGTAGCAGTCATGCCACTCCGGTGTCATCCTGGAGAGGAGCTTCTCTCTCATGCTGCGCCCCGTCCAGTAGGGGATGATCTCCTCCCTCTGGAGCTTTCTGTCCTCCTCCGTTGTCTTGAAGGACACAAGCTCCCTCTCGCTCATGACAACCATATCCTCCTCACTGTGGCAGCACAACTCCGGGAATGTGGGGGACGCCTGGGGGTCCTTGCCCTTCTCCCCGACGATCAGCTCCCCGTCCCCAAGATACAGCGTCTTCTTGGAAAAATATTCCTTCAGAGTCATGGCCCTCATGACCGGTATGGAATATTTTCCATCATTCTCCTTGTAAAAATCCGTCTCGATCTTCGCCCTCTCCAGATCAATGTGTACAGGCGTGTTCACACTGATTTCTCTGAGCTTCTGGATCCTCTCATTCATACCCCGCAGTTTTGCCATTTTCTTACCCTCCTATTTTCGTGTTTTTGAAACCTGCATCAACGAAAAGAGCGGCCAGCGCCTCCATCTCTTCTCTTTCCGGCGCGTGCAGGTCGGTGCCTTTATATTCCATATCCAGCTTTCTGTACTTACCGCTCCCCGTATCGTGGTAGGGCAGCAGATTGACCTGTGCCGGATGGATATCGTATTCCTGGAGAAACGCGATGGTCTCCCTCATGTTCTGTTCATTCCCATTTACTTCCTTCACTGTGGGAATGCGGATGTAAATCCTCGCCCCGTCCCGCGCAAGGCGGACCAGATTGTCAAGGATAAGACTGTTGTCCGTACCGATATATTTTTTATGGAGCTCCGGATCCATCACCTTCACATCGTAGAGGAAGGTGTCCACATAGGGAAGGAGCATCTGAAATCTCTCATAAGGTACATAGCCGCAGGTGTCAATGGTGAGGGTCACGCCCTGCTTCTTCAGCTCTCTGGCCACTGCAAGGACAAAATCCATATCCATGGCCATGACCTCTCCGCCGGAAAAGGTCACCCCGCCGCCGGACTCCTCGTAGAACATCTGGTCCTTCATCAGCTCCCGCACCAGCTCTCTGACGGGATACTCCTGCCCCACGATCTCCCGGAGCCCTGCCGGGCAGAAATTCACGCATTTCCCGCAGAGCGTGCAGGCCGCCGCATCGAGGACAGGATGCCCGTCCTCCATATGTACCGCGCCCGCCGGACAGACCGCCTGACAGGTGCCGCACCCTGTGCATTTTTCCCGGTCTACCTGCATCTCTCTTTCAAACCGCTGGGTCTCCGGGTTATGGCACCATTCACATTTCAGCGGACATCCCTTAAAAAACACGGTAGTCCGTATCCCGTCACCGTCATGAATGGAAAACTTTTGTATGTTGGTTATATTTTTCATCGCATTCTCCTGTACATGCTTCCACAGCATAAACTATCGTTTGAACTATAGTCTAATCTTTGATTTAAATATATCGTGTTGTTATATTTTTGTCAATCGGCATCTTTTCCATAATCCAGCGGCAAATTTTGTGAAATTTGTATCATAGTGTATTGTATATTTTGTACAAAAAAAAGACTGCCAATGCAGTCTTTTTTCGCATGTTCATACACATTTGCACACCAGTTATATGAATTCGGGACGTAATACTTTTAAAAAGTATTACGTCCCGAATTCACAATTGTCGTAATTGTGTGAAACCAGGCATGACGATAAGCCGGGTTATGTCGTTGGGTAATCATCTATCTAGGCCTGCCGTTGCCGGCAGGCTCAAGCGACCAACCTGAGACGCGGCGGGCCGCCGCATTGTCTCGTTCCGGTCTTGCTTCGGATGGGGTTTACATGTGCCCCTCCTGTTACCAGGAGGGCGGTAGTCTCTTACACTGCCCTTCCACCCTTACCGGGAAGATCCCGGCGGTACATTTCTGTTGCACTGGCCTTGGAGTTGCCTCCACCGGACGTTATCCGGCATCCTGCCCTGTGAAGCCCGGACTTTCCTCACCTGCTGCCTTTCGGCGTATGCAGCCGCGATTACCTGTCATACCTGGTCTCACGGTTTTCGATTTTATCACAATTATGAATTTATGGCAAGTCCTGTGTCCTCGATCAGGTCATCTCCGTCTGCCGCTGCGGTGGCAAGGGTATCGCATCTCTCATTCTGGGGATGGCCGTCATGGCCCTTCACCCAGATGAACCGCACCTGGTGAGGCTCTTTTGCCTGGAGAAGCCGCTTCCACAGATCCACATTCTTCACCGGCTCATTCTTGCCTCTCTTCCATCCCTTTTTCAACCAGCCGCCGATCCAGTTCTGGTTGAAGGCATCCACCACATACTTGGAGTCTGAGTAGAGTTCCACGCTGCAGGGCCTGTTCAGCGCCTCCAGCGCCGCGATCACTGCCATCAGCTCCATCCGGTTGTTGGTTGTCTTCTTATATCCCTGGGACAGCTCCTTTGTGTGGAGCTGTCCCTTTGTATCCACATATTCAAGGACGGCACCGTATCCCCCCGGCCCGTCCGGGTTGCCTCTTGCCGCCCCATCTGTATAAATCTTTACCTGCATAAAATTGTAAGCTCCTGTTCTTTAATCCAGCTCAAAGCTCTGCCCCTCCCGGGTGATGTGAGCCACCCTGGTTTTATAATCCAGGGCAGATTCCTCCTCCATCAGACGGTCGTACAGATCATACTGGTCCTGCATATGCATGGGGAACACAACATCTGTGTCTGTGTGGCGCATAAACCAGTCCAGCCCCCAGTAATACTCTCTGTCCAGCCTTGGATCCAGAGGGACAAAGGCCGCATCTATATGCATCCCCTCCAGCATCCCGATCTCCTTTTGGTAAGCCTCTTTCATAAAACGGTTGTAGGTATCCGTCTCTTCCTCCCAGTGCCACCAGTTCAGATCCCCCGCATGATAAATCGTATGCCCCGCTGTTTTCACCACAAAGGCAACGCCCTCATCTGTGGATCTGAGTGTCTCTATAAGAAGCTCACTCTCCCCGGACTCGATCTGCAATGTCTCTCCCGGCTCCATGAAGTACATATTGTTTTTTGGAACAGAAGAAGGCACCGCTTCCTCCACATCACTGGACAAAATGTAGGTGATGCGGGGAAATTTTCCTGTCCACGTAAAAATAGATCGCTGGTAGTGATCGTAATGTTTGTGGCTCACAAAAACGTACACATCCCTGTCACGGCCAAAAGCAGGAAGCTCTCCTCTGTAGTAGTCAAAAATCAGAACCTTATCCTCCATCTCCACCGCGAAGCCGCTGTGCTGGATATAAGTAACCTTCATACTCATTGCAAAATTACTCCTGGGGTGCCTTCTGGATCACTTCCACCGCGTGGGTAATCTCCGGAAGCAGATATTCAAGGCACTGCTTAACAGCCCCTGCTTTTCCGGGAAGATTGACGATCAGGACATCTCCCCTGATCCCGGCAGCGCTCCTGTTGAGCATAGATCTTTTTGTCAGCTTCATCGTGTACGCGCGCATGGCCTCCGGTATACCAAGGACCGGCCGCTCCACCACATCCATGGTGGCCTCTGGCGTGCAGTCTCCGGCATTGCAGCCCGCTCCGCCTGTTGTCAGGATCAGGTCGGTCAGATGTCCGTCCGCCATCCTCTGCATAACAGTGGAGAGGACAGTCCTGTCACAGGGAAGGGCTTTCTGGAACACGATCGTGTGTCCCGCCTGCTCGATCAGCTTCTTTATCACTTTTCCTGCGGCATCTTCCTCTTTTTCTCTGTATGCTGCCGTATTCGCTGTTATAATCGCAACTCTCATCTTGTACCTCCATAAACCTTTCTTTTGTACACAGGCTTTCCATGATACACCAAAAGTTCCTGCCTGTCTCTTTTATTTGATGCGTTCACCGATGCCGGCCGTCACCCGGTACACCTTGTCTGCCATGTCCGCCAGATAGCACCCTACCCGGCCAACCTGTTCCCTAAGGATCCGGTCTTCCGCTTTCCCTGGAGTCATGCCGCATCCCATTTCACTCATAATAATAACAACTTCCGGGTTCATTTGCAACATGGCCTCTGTCTGTTCCACCGGGTCCTTGCCCTCTTTTACATATTTTTCCACGGAAAACTGATAGGCAGGCATAAGGATGCGATCCGGAAACTGCTCCTTTGCAAAGGCCACCTTGCCCTGACAGCTTCCGCCTGTTATGAAAATCATGTCTTACCACCAACCTTTCTTTTCATCCTGCTGTTTTCTCCAGATGGGGATGCCGTAGACCACCTCCACGAAAAGATCCGCCTCTTTCGCCAGCGTCTGGTTGATCTGTCCGAGACATTCCAGGAATTTCCGCTCCTCATCTGTCCCCGGCACATCAGAAAACACCTGGTTTGTCACAACGATCAGATTGTCCGTCTGCTCCCCCAGCGCATGGATTTCTGAAAGGATTTCCTCCACGATCTGCTGCTGAGGAAGGATCTCCCCCTGGTATGCCCGGATCTTCTCTGTCAGCGTCTCCGCCACACAGTCCAGCACAACAGTGGACTGCTCTTTATCCATTTTCCCCGCAAATTCCTGCGCGATCCAGGACTTTCCGCTTGCGCTTCCGCCTGTGATCAGCAAAAACATACTACTCCACCTCTTCTGCACTTTCTGTTTACTGTTTCTCTACAACCTCGCCCTGCTTCTTGTAAATGCTTCCCGCCGGGACAAAGCCTCTCACAGAGGAGAGCGGATAGATGTTGCTGTGGCTTCCCACCACGCTGCCCGGGTTCAGGACTGTGCCGCAGCCAACCTCCACTTCGTCGCCCAGCATGGCGCCGAATTTCTTAAGCCCGGTCTCCATATTTCCCTCCGGTGTCTTCACCACCACCAGTTTTTTATCTGACTTTACATTGGAAGTGATGGAGCCGGCGCCCATGTGTGCCTTGTATCCCAGGATAGAGTCGCCCACATAGTTGTAGTGGGGCACCTGCACCTTGTTGAAAAGGATCACATTTTTCAGCTCTGTGGAATTTCCAACCACAGCCCCCTCGCCCACGATGGCGTTACCCCGGATGAAAGCGCAGTGGCGCACCTCTGCGTCCTTTCCGATGATGGCAGGCCCGTGGATGTAGGCGGATTCAAATACTTTTGCAGATTTTGCGATCCAGACATCCTCTCCCACCTTGTCGTACTCGTCTTCGGGAAGGCTCTTGCCAAGCTCCAGGATAAAGTCCTTGATCTTCGGCAGCACCTCCCAGGGATAGGTAGCTCCCTCGAAAATGCCCTTCGCGATGGTCTCGTCCAGTGTATAGAGTTCTTTGATGGTCAGTTCTTTCATTTTTTCTTCGCTCCATTTCCGCCTTCCGGCTTTTTATTTTTTGTTTTATAAAATGCAGCTGCCCTGTCGTAGCAGCTTCTTAACTGATACTGGTTGTTAAGCCCCAGGACTCCGTCTGTCCTTGTCTTAATAAAATGCTCCAGCTTCTCCATGTATTCCTCCGATGTGATCTCCCCTTCCGCCACATAGTTCAGCCCTTTCTCCCAGCTGGCTGTCAGCTCCGGGTTGAGGAGAGAGCGGATGGAATGATCCACCACATCGTAGATCATCTCCCCCTGGAGGGTGGGGGTCACGATCTGGGTCTTCTTGTTCAGTGCCAGATACTTGTTGTTAAACAGTTTTTTCAGTATCTCGCCTCTCGTGGCGCTGGTGCCGATGCCGCAGCTTTTGATCTGTTCCCGCAGCTCCTCGTCCTCAATGAGCTGCCCGGCATTCTCCATGGCCAGGATGAGAGACCCGGAATTGTACCGCTTGGGCGGGGAGGTCTTTCCCTCCTTGATGTCCAGGGAGGACACTGGAAGGGTCATGCCTTTTTTCAGGCTCTTCACCGCTGCAAAGAGAGCTGCCGGATCATCCTTTCCGGAGTCAGCGCTGTCGTTTGCCTCTCCGTTTGCCTCCCCGGCTGTCTCCTCCTGCTTTCCCCTTTTCTGTCCCGGGATACCCGCCACTTTCAGGTACCCTTCTTCCGCCAGCACGCGGAAGCTGGAAAAAAACTGCTCCTCCCTCATGCCTGTTACAATGGATACCTTCTGGTACACAGCCGCAGGATAAAAAATGCCGAGAAATCTGCGCACAATTACATCATACACTTCTTTTGCCGTGTGCGCCACACTGTTCAGCGCAGAGAACCCCTGCCCGGTGGGAATGATGGCATAGTGGTCTGTGATCTGCTTGTCATTGACGTACCGGGTCTTTGCCAGTCCCTTGTGGGTGCCCATGGAGGCGATCTCATTTAAAAAGGGAACCGCCGGGCTGTATTTCATCAGTCCGTTGAGATTTTTGCTAATTTCCTTTGCCACCGCGGTGGAGAGCACCCTGGCATCTGTCCTTGGATAGGTGACCAGCTTCTTCTCGTACAGCTCCTGCACAATGCGCAGGGTCTCATCCGGGCTGATCTTGAACCTTTTGGAACACTCGTTCTGCAGCTCCGCCAGGTTATAGAGAAGAGGCGGATTCTTTTTTTCCTTCTTTTTCTCAATAGAGAGGATCTTGCAGGTCAGCCTGTCATCTTCTCCGCGTAGATGGTCGATCAGTTCCTGGGCCTTCTCTTTCTCCTTAAATCCGTTTTCCTTGTAGAGGCAGGGGGAGGCAAAATACCTGGAGCCCTCCACCGCACGCCACTCTCCCTCAAACGTAAGCTCCGGGGATGGCCCCTGGGTCTCACCGCCTTCTCCGACAGGGATCGTGCTGACCACCCGGTAGAAGGGCGTCTCCACAAACTCCCGGATCTCCCGCTCCCTGCGCACCACCATACCCTGGACACAGGTCATGACCCGGCCCACGGAAATGACCGCATATTTAGTCCGCAGGTAGTTGGAAATGCTGTTTCCGTACTTTAAGGTGAGCAGGCGGGAGAAATTGATCCCCATCAGGTAGTCCTCCTTGGCCCGCAGGTAGGCGGAGGAAGACAGATTGTCGTAGGCGGACAGATCCTTTGCCTCCCGGATCCCCCGCAGGATTTCCTCCTCGGTCTGGGAGTCGATCCACACCCTGCGGCGCTCCTTTCCTTTCACGCCCGCCATCTGCTCCACAAGCCGGTAGATGTACTCTCCCTCCCGCCCGGAGTCAGTGCACACATAGATCGTCTCCACATCCTCCCGGTTAAGAAGGGAAGCCACGATGCGGTACTGTTTGGCCACCCCGGGGATCACTTCGTACTTGAATTCCCCCGGTAAAAACGGCAGAGTCTCCAGACTCCACCGCTTATATTTTTCATCGTAGGCCTCCGGATAGCTCATGGTCACCAGATGCCCCACGCACCAGGTCACCACCGCCTCCTCCGACTCCAGATAGCCGTCATGCCTGCCTGTCCGGAGGTGAAGGGCCCTGGCAAACTCCTGGGCCACGCTCGGTTTTTCTGCGATGTATAATGATTTTCCCATAAATGCTGTCTGATCTCCTGTTCTTGTCCCTTATTACATTCTCTCCCCGGATATCCGGTGCTATCTCCTGAGGAGCCCGGCTATCCTCTCCCGCAGCCCTTTCTTTTTCTGGGAAGCGCCCGCACTTCTCGCAGCGTGCACGGCCTCCTTCATAAAGCGCTCCTGGGAGTTCACCCTGTGCTCTGTGATGGGCTTTTTCTTGTATGTGCCATCGCTCTGCAGCACCCGGGCCTTTACGTTGTCCGCCAGCATCACGTCCATGTAGTAGCTGATCTGGCGCCGGACCGCATCGTCCAGTACCGGGCAGGCCACCTCCACCCGCTTCTCCGTGTTGCGGGTCATCATATCCGCAGATCCTATGTAGATCTTTTGGTCCGCCCCTGTTCCGAAGCAGAATATCCTGGGATGCTCCAGATATCTACCTACAATGCTGGACACGGTCAGATTGTCCGTGTAGCCCGGCACGCCCGGCAGGATACAGCAGATGCCCCGCACGATAAGGTCAACCTTCACACCTGCCCGGGACGCCTCCGCCACCTTGGCAATAAAATCCACATCTGTCAGGGAATTCATTTTCATGATGACACGTCCCCTGGGCCCCTTTTTGATCTCCTCATCCATAAGCTGCAGCACTTTGGGCTTGAGGGAGGTGGGAGATACGATCAGATGCCGGTAGATGCCGTCCAGGTTGCCGATGGACATATTCTGGAAAAAGAGAGCCGCATCCTCGCCGATCTCCCGGTTTGCTGTCATAAGCGACAGATCCGTGTACATGGCGGCTGTCTTTTCATTGTAATTGCCTGTTCCGATCTGAGTGATATACTGGATCTCGTTTCTCTGCCGATAGGTGACCAGGCAGATCTTGGAGTGCACCTTGTACCCCTCAAATCCATACAGGACGCGGCATCCCGCCTCCTCCAGCCGCTCGGACCAGTCAATGTTGTTCTGCTCGTCAAAGCGTGCTCTGAGCTCAATGAGAACGGTTACCTCCTTGCCGTTCTCAGCGGCGGCGCACAGGTACTCCACCAGCCTGGCCTTTTTCGCCAGCCGATAGATCGTGATCTTGATGGTCATGACTGAGGGGTCAAAGGCCGCCTCCTTGATAAGCTGCAGGAAAGGCTCCATACTCTCATAAGGGTAGAAAAGCAGGATATCCTGCTTTCGGATCTGCCGCATCATGCTCCCCTCCTCCACCTGGCGCCCCGGCTGCGGAGAGAAGGGATGATAGATGAGGGACCTCTTCATGGAGTCCGGCAGATTTCCGCTGATAGCAAACATGTAATCCAGCTTCATAGG
Organism: Lachnoclostridium phocaeense; assembly: GCF_959599685.1. Classification (NCBI taxonomy): domain Bacteria; kingdom Bacillati; phylum Bacillota; class Clostridia; order Lachnospirales; family Lachnospiraceae; genus Lachnoclostridium; species Lachnoclostridium phocaeense. The sequence goes on along the minus strand of NZ_CAUGIN010000026.1, from coordinate 4,623 downwards.
CATCTTTGTGCGGAAGATCTGCTTCTTTGTGATATTAAATTTCTCACAGAAATATTTCTCCATATCCTGGTTCAGCTTCTCCGCTATCTCCAGCCGGACCACCGCCATCCTCCGGCGCTTGTGCAGGGTCTGCTTCATCAGAAAACGGAAATCATCCGTGACCTCCAGTGACTCGTCATCCGGTGCGATATCCGCATTCCTTGTGACGCAGATATAGTTCCGCTCAGACACCTCGTAGTGCCCGAACACAAGGTCCAGATGCTCCATGATCACCTTCTCCATCCGGATATAGCGGATATCATGCCCCGGCAGATAGAGGATATCAGACACAAAGTTGGGCACCGGCACGATCCCCATCATACTGCGTCCCTCCAGCTTCAGCATGGCCGTCACATAGAGCTCCTTGTTGAGCAGGTGCGGAAAGGGATGCCCCGCATCCACGATCTGAGGCGACAGGATGGGGAGCACCTGCTCCTTAAAATATTTTTTCACGTACTTTTTCTCACTCTGCTCCAGCTCTTTGTAATCCAGCCCGCACACGCCGTAGGGGTGCAGCTGCTTCTTGATCTCCCCGTAGGTCTTATCTCTCTCTTTGTAAAGGGGGGCTACCGCCTCGTAAATCTTCTCCAGCTGCTGGGCCGGCGTCATGCCGGACCTGGAGTCAACCGTCTTAGGGTCTGTGGCCGCCATATCAAAAAGGCTTCCCACACGGATCATAAAAAACTCGTCCAGATTGCTGGTAAAGATGGCCACAAACTTCATCCGCTCCAGCAGCGGCACGGACGGGTCCTGGGCCTCCTCAAGCACCCGCTGGTTGAACTTCAGCCAGGACAGCTCCCTGTTCTGAGTGTATTTTAAAATGTCCTTTCTCATCTTTCTCCCGCCTCTCCTTTCCGGTCACGGAATTTCTTTCATAAAGATTATACATGTAAACCGGAAATATATCCAGTCTTCTTTTTCTCCGTCCACACTGCCCGGTCAGTCCGGCAGTCTGTCTGCCGCCAGAAGACGGAAATGATCTTTCCTGTAATCCAGTATCCCCTCCCGGCGCATTTTCCCCAGCTCCCGGGACAGAGCACTCCGGTCAACAGCCAGAAAATCCGCCAGCTCCTGCCGGTTAAACGGAATGATAAAATCTCCTCCTCCGGCCATCTGAGCCTGGGCAGAGAGGTAGGCCTCCACCTTCTCCCGTATGCCGCGCCCGGATAGATACTCTGTCTTCCTGGCCATGGACCAGGTCTTATCTGCCAGAATGTGGACAAGATTGACGGTCAGCTTCTCATAGAGCGCTTCCTCCTTTCCCGGGCCTTCCCCTTCTCCCCTGTCAAGCACCGGCGTCAGGTCCAGGAGCAGCACCTTTGTCCGGTACTGAGCCGTCACATTGATGTTCAAAGTCCGCTCCTTCCTGCAGGCGTACACCTCTCCGAAGACTTCTCCGGCCTCTACCACCGCCAGGATGCTCCGATTTCCCCAGAAATCTTCCTTCTCCAGGGAAATACTGCCCTCCAGGACGATCCCCATCTGTTCCATCTTCTCACCCTGCCTGAAAAGGACCGATCCTCTCTCATATTCCTTCATCTTTGCCGACAGACAGGACAGGACTTTCTCCATGTCTTCTTCAGCGATCCCGGCAAAAAACGGCTGTGACAACAATATTTTTTCATATTTCTTCATTTTTCGCTCTTTTCCGTTGCATTTGCAACTGATTATTTTGTTCTATTATACTATACTGCCCGTGTAAAGCAAGAACATCTATCGAAACAGCGAGGAGGACAATACATGATACGAAAGATCATACACATTGACGAAGAAAAATGCAACGGCTGCGGACTCTGCGCCGAGGCCTGCCACGAGGGCGCCATTGAGATGGTGAACGGTAAGGCCCGCCTGATGCGGGATGACTACTGTGACGGCCTGGGAGACTGTCTGCCCGCCTGCCCCACAGGCGCCATCACCTTCACAGAGCGGGAGGCCGCCGCCTACGATGAGGAGGCGGTGAAAAGGCATCTCGCAAAGCGTGACGGCGCTCCCTCTGCTTCCGGCACAGCGGCTTCTCAGCCGGGCCTGGCACCCCAGCCTTCCCAGCTTTGCCAGTGGCCGGTGCAGATCAAGCTTGCTCCTGTCAGCGCCCCCTATTTCAGCGGCGCCCGGCTCCTCATTGCCGCCGACTGCACCGCCTACGCTTACGCCAGCTTCCACCAGGATTTCATCCGTGGCCGTGTGACGCTGATCGGCTGTCCCAAGCTGGACGGCGTGGACTACACGGAGAAGCTGACCGAGATCCTCTCCGGAAACGACATCCGGGACCTGACTATCGTCCGGATGGAGGTGCCCTGCTGCGGCGGCATCCAGCACGCCGCAACGGAGGCGCTGAAGGCCAGCGGAAAATTCATCCCCTGGCAGGTGGTGACCATCTCCACAGACGGCCGGATACTGGACTAGAAACTTTTCACAGCTCATACTTTTACAGCAAAAGATCCCCCGGAGCCAAAGCTCACAGCAGCTTCGCCCCGGGGGATCTTGCCTGTTCTTCTATTTTGCCTGGATATAACCCTTGGCTGTCAGCGCCTCAGCACAGAGCACTGCTCCGCCCGCCGCGCCTCTCACTGTATTGTGGGACAGACCGATGAATTTGTAGTCATAGATGCTGTCTTCCCGCAGACGTCCGATAGAAACGCCCATGCCATTCTCGTAGTTCACATCCATGGTCACCTGAGGACGGTTGTCCTCCTCCAGATACTGGATGAACTGCTTCGGCGCACTGGGCAGCTCCGCCTCCTGGGGGAAGCCCTTAAATGTCACCAGCTTCTCGATGAGCTCCTCCTTGGAGGGCTTTTTCTCAAAATTGATGAACACGGCTGCTGTGTGGCCGTTGAGCACCGGCACGCGGACGCACTGGCAGGTGATCTTCGGGGAATCTGCCATGACGATCTGTCCGTTCTCCACTTTTCCGAGAACGCGCAGAGGCTCTTTCTCGCTCTTCTCCTCCTCGCCGCCGATGTAGGGGATGATGTTGCCCTCCATCTCCGGCCAGTCTTTAAATGTCTTTCCGGCTCCGGAGATAGCCTGGTATGTAGTCACCACAAGCTCTTTCGGGCCGAATTCCTTCCATGCTGCCAGACAGGGAGCGTAGCTCTGGATGGAGCAGTTCGGTTTTACAGCAATAAAGCCCTTCTCTGTTCCAAGACGTTTCTTCTGGTCTTTGATCACGTCAAAATGATCCGCGTTGATCTCCGGCACGACCATGGGCACGTCCGGTGTCCAGCGGTGCGCACTGTTGTTGGAGACAACCGGAGTGTCTGTCTTTGCGTAAGCCTCCTCAATAGCCTTGATCTCTTCCTTGGTCATATCCACGGCGCTGAACACGAAATCCACTGTGGAGGCAACCTTCTCCACTTCGTTTACATTGAGGACCACCAGGTCCTTCACTGCCTCCGGCATGGGAGTGTCCATCTTCCAGCGGCCTCCCACAGCCTCCTGGTATGTCTTGCCTGCTGACCTGGGGCTTGCCGCCACTGTCACCACCTCAAACCAGGGATGGTTTTCCAGGAGAGCGATAAAACGCTGTCCCACCATTCCTGTCGCACCTAAAATACCAACTCGTAATTTTTTCTCCATTTCCTTTGCTCTCCTTTTCCTTTTATGAGTATTCGCGCATATATTTTTTATATATGGCGATCACTTCCTCCATAGCTTTCTTTCCCGGGGCTCCTGTGGTCACCCGCCTGTTGACGCAGGTGTCAATGCTGATGGCATCGTAGATGTCCTCCCCAAAGACGGGAGAGATCTCCCTGTACTCCTCCAGCGTCATATCATCCAGTGCAATGCCTCTTTCGATGCAGTAGAGCACAAGCTGCCCGACGATACCGTGCGCATCCCGGAAGGGAACTCCTTTTCCCACCAGGTAATCCGCCGCGTCTGTGGCGTTGGTGAAGCCGTGCTTCGCGCTGGCCTCCATGCGATCCTTATTGAAGCGGGTCGTGCGGAGCATGTCTGTAAAGAGGGAGATGCAGCCCTTGGCCGTATCGATGGCGTCAAAGACAAGCTCCTTGTCCTCCTGCATATCTTTATTGTAGGCAAGGGGAATGCCCTTCATAGTAGTAAGAAGAGACATCAGTGCCCCGTACACACGCCCGGTCTTTCCGCGGACAAGCTCTGCGATATCCGGATTTTTCTTCTGGGGCATGATGCTGCTGCCTGTGCTGTAGGCATCATCCAGCTCCACAAACTGATATTCATTGGAATTCCAGATGATCATCTCCTCGGAAAAGCGGCTCAGATGCATCATCACTGTAGAAAGGGCGGCCAGCAGCTCGATCAGGTAATCCCTGTCTGACACGCCGTCCATGCTGTTCAGCGTAGGGCCGTCAAATCCAAGGAGTTTGGCGGTGTAATCCCGATCCAGCGGATAGGTGGTCCCGGCCAGCGCCCCGGATCCCAGAGGACATGTATTCATCCTGCCGTAAATGTCCTGCATCCTCTCGTGATCTCGCTTGAACATCTCAAAATATGCGCCCATATGGTGAGCCACTCTGATAGGCTGTGCCTTCTGCAGATGGTAGAACCCGTGCATGATCGTCTCCGTATGCTCCTCCATAGTATTCAGAATGGCAAACAGCAGCT
>NZ_CAUGIN010000025.1:0-41592 GCF_959599685.1 Lachnoclostridium phocaeense | reverse complement strand
AGATGGGTGAACCCGGGCATGATCGTCTCCGTATGCTCCTCCATAGTATTCAGAATGGCAAACAGCAGCTCCTTTAACAGGTTGTCGATGAGATGTACTTCATCTCTTGTGTAGAGCTTCATATCCAGCGCCACCTGGTCATTTCTGCTCCTTCCTGTGTGGAGTTTCTTTCCCGGCTCACCGATCCTCTCTGTGAGCACTGCCTCCACGAAGCTGTGGATGTCCTCATATTTATCCGAGATCTCAAGCCTTCCCTTTTCTATATCATCCAGGATCCCCTCCAGACCTTCTACGATCTTATCCTTGTCTGCGTCTGTCAGGATCCCCTGCTTTGCAAGCATCATCACATGCGCGATGCTGCCTCTTATATCCTGGGCATACAGCCTTTTATCAAAGGAAATAGAGGCATTGAAATTATATACAAGCTGATCCGTCTCCTTTGTGAAGCGTCCGCCCCATAACTGTGCCATTTTCGATCCCCTTTCTTTTGTATAAATATTTATAAAATGTTATATATACGCTATAGTTTATCACACTTTCACCGCAAAACACAACTAAAACTGCTGGTTTCTGCGTTTTTCAGCCTCCCGGAACGAAAATTCGCAGCCGCAGTAGTCCTGTCTGTACAGTCCGTACTCCCTGGACAGCTCTATGGAACGCTTGTATCCGTTCTTTTTCTTGAAATCCGAGTGAAGGTATCTCACTCCGTACTCTTCCGCCAGCCTGCCGCCGATCTCATTGAGCTTTGCCGCGTTTTTCATGGGACTGATGCTCAAGGTAGTTGTAAAATAGTCAAATCCGCCCTGCGCGGCTATCTGTGCTGACTCCCGCAGACGCAGCTCATAGCACCGCATGCATCTTTCTCCGCCCTCTCTCACATGTTCCAGTCCTCTTGCCATCTCGTAAAACTTCTCTTTGTCATAGTACCCTGCAAGAAACGACACCGGATGCTTTGTCTCCATCCCGCTGATCAGCGTCTGCTGCTCCAGGATCCGCTTGGTGTACTCGCTTTCCGGAAAAATGTTGGGATTGTAATAGAACACCGTGATGTTGAAATATGCACTCAGATACTCCAGCACGTAGCTGCTGCAGGGCGCGCAGCAGCTGTGGAGCAGAAGAGAGGGCACCTGTTTCTCCTCCTGTAGCCTTGCAAGGAGCTGATCCAGTTCTTTCTGATAATTGACAGCCATCATCTCTACCTCACCTTTTCTGCCCGCTCAAGGAAGGACCGGATCACACTGCATGACTGGTGGAACCTCGCCTCTTCCTCTTCTGTGAGAGCCACTTCCAGGATCTCCTCTACCCCGTCTTTTCCAATCACGCAGGGGACGCCTGCTGCCACATTCTCTTCCCCGTACTCTCCTTCCAGAGCCACGGAGACAGGCCAGATCAGCTTCTGGTCATGGAAAATGGCTTTCACCAGCTTGGAGGCCACTGCGGCTATGCCGAATTCTGTACAGCCCTTTCCTTCCACCTCTGCAAATCCTTCCCATTTAATGTCCTTTTCCATCTGCTCCAGATCGATCTTTCCGATTGTGTCCGGCCTTTCCTCTCTCAGCTCCATAAAGGACTTGCCGTTCAGCGTCACCCTGGAGTAGATGGGCACGTGGGAGTCCCCGTGCTCTCCCATGCAGAATCCCTGTATGGACTGGGTACTGTATCCCGTAGCCTGGGAAATATATTTATAGAGACGGAATGTATCCAGACTGGTTCCTGTAGAGAAAGCTTTTGTCCGGTCAAAGCCGACTGCCCTTCTCACATATTCACAGATCACATCCGCCGGATTGGAGATACTGATAAAAAATCCATGGAAACCGCTCTCCTTAATTCTGGGAATAATATCCTGTATCATGCGTACAGAGTCGTCCAGCATATCCAGCCTGGTCTCCCCCGGACGGCGACTGCGCCCTGCGGCCATGATCATAACAGACGCATCCTGCGCGTCCGCGTAATCTCCCGCATAGACTTTCACTGCATTTCCAAGGCCCGCGGCTGCGTCACTTATATCTTTTGCCTGCCCGGCCGACTTTTCTCTGTCTATATCAATCAGAACAATCTCGTCAGCTTCCCCTGTGTACACCAGGCTGAGCGCACAGTGGGAACCCACATGTCCTGCTCCGATGATCACGATCTTCTTCCATGTCTTCATATTACGTGCCTCCCTGTCCTTTTTAAATGTAAGTCTGTCTTCCACTGACAGCCCATCCGGCCTGCCGTTTTCTGACGGTAATTAGTATATGGCATTTTTATACCATATGCAAGCACCCTTTCAGCTGCCAGGCATAAACTAATATAGATTCACTGTACTTCAGGACATTTTGATCAGGAGGTTCCCATGGAAGAGATCTTAGAACTGAAACATATTTACTATTCCTATCATACAATGGATGGAGAGACCTCTGCACTTTCAGATATCTCATTTACCATGAAAGAGGGCGAATTTGTGGCTGTGGTGGGACCTTCCGGCTGCGGCAAGTCCACCCTGCTCTCACTGGTCTGCGGCCTGCTGCAGCCAGAGAAAGGCCGGATCAGAGTGCGGGGAAAAGAGCTCAAAGAGAGCACCACAAACATCGGATACATGCTGCAGCACGACCAGCTCTTTGAATGGCGAACGATCTACAACAATGTCATCCTGGGCCTGGAAGTACAGCACATGCTGACCACCAAGTCACGCCAGAAGGCCCACGAACTTTTAGACACCTACGGGCTGTCTCAGTTTGAGAACGCAAGGCCCTCCCAGCTCTCCGGCGGTATGCGCCAGCGGGCGGCTCTTGTCCGCACCCTGGTGCTGGAACCGGATATCCTGCTCCTCGACGAGCCTTTCTCCGCCCTGGACTACCAGACAAGACTCCGGGTCAGCGACGACATCGGCCAGATCATCCGGCGGGAGAAGAAAACGGCCATCCTGGTGACCCATGATCTCTCGGAGGCCGTATCCCTGGCTGACCGGGTCATCATCTTAAGCCCCCGGCCCGCCACCATACGTCAGACACTGCCCCTCATCTTTGAGCTGGAAGAAGACACACCCCTGAACCGGCGGGGCGCCCCGGAGTTCAAGACCTATTTCAATCTAATCTGGAAGGAACTGAACAGCAATGAATGAACAATCTGCAGCCCAGCTGCGCTATCTGAACCGACAAAAGAGACACCGCCTGACCGTGGTCCTGTCCAGGGCGCTGATCCTCATCGGCTTCTTCTGTCTCTGGGAATTCTGTGCAGACAGAGGGTTCATCGACTCCTTTATCTTCAGCAGCCCCTCCAAGATCGCTGCCTGTTTCATGGATATGACCCGGGACGGAAGCATCTACCGCCATATATGGGTGACTCTGTATGAAACCCTTGTCAGCTTTCTCCTGGTCATTGCCATCAGTATTCTGATGGCAGTTGTCCTCTGGCTGTGCCCGAAGCTCTCAGAGATACTGGATCCATATATGGTGGTGCTGAACAGCCTGCCTAAATCCGCGCTGGCTCCCCTCCTCATTGTGTGGCTGGGAGCCACCACCACCACGATCATCGTGGCCGGCATGTCCGTGGCCATCTTCGGCAGCATCCTGAATCTGTACACAGCCTTCCGCACCACAGACCCGGAGAAGATCAAGCTGATCTACACGCTGCGGGGCACCCGCATCCAGGCACTCACAAAGGCGGTCATCCCAGGCTCCATCCCTGCCCTCATCAGCACCATGAAGGTAAACATCGGGCTCTGCCTGGTGGGCGTGATCATCGGGGAGTTCCTGGCCGCAAGACAGGGACTGGGGTACCTGATCATCTACGCCAGTCAGACGTTCAAACTCGACTGGCTTCTGATGTCCATCGTGCTCCTGTGCATCATGGCCATGCTTCTCTACGCTGTCATCAATCTTCTGGAGAAGCTCTACCAGAGGCAGATCTCCGGAAAGTAAGCAAAAAAGCAGCCGCGTCCGAAAACGCAGGCTGCCTTACATAGCCATATATTTCTCCTGTCATTGCCTACAGCTGATTCAGCTTCTCCACAATGGCATCCAGCCCCTCATCGCTGAAGGGATAGCGGTGTGTGGTCTTCTCTTCCCTGGTGGCCTCATAACAGAAGGGACCTTTCCAGATTGTCAGAAGAAACTCATCCCTGTCTTCACCGGACACTTTCTCGATCCGGTAATTCAAAGCTCCCTTGCTGCCGTTGAACTTTGACTTCTTATAAAAAGCCAGCGGAAAGATCATCTGCCTCGTAACAGCCATGTCTGTCCCTTCCTTTCCTTCCTAGATCTCAAAGGTCTCCATATCATCCGGCACATACAGGCTGCCGTGATAGAATTCTCTGCCCTCGTTTGTGTAGAGCTCTTTTCTCCTGGCAATATTCTTGTCCTCTGTGTGGTAGAGGATCAGATTCGGGATCTGAAGCTCCTCAGCAGTCTGGCAGGCCTCCTTCACTGTACTGTGGTGCTTTTCATAGGGACCGAACTCGTCCGCCTCCCCGTACAGGCAGAATGCCTCGTGCATCAGCCAGTCACTGCCCTTCACAAACTCATAATCCCTCTCATTGTAGGGCTCGTCCCCGGCGCAGGTAAACTTCACATTGCCCGGCAGCATGATGGTAAAGCCGTATTGCTTGGCCTTTGTGGACCAGATGTCAAAAAATGTCACCGGACATCCAATGATCTCCTTTGTCTCCCCGTGCTCCACCGGAATGAGTTGGATGCGCTCACCGATGTGCTTTGTCACTTTTTTCTGGATGGTAAGGTCTGTGATCGTCTTGATGACCGGGATCAGGTCGCTGTGGCAGTAGATCCGCAGATCCCCCTCATATTTTCCCTTGTTCATATTCTGGCCGATCATGCGCACAAGCCAGATCAGCCCCAGAAGATGATCGATGTGCTCGTGCGTGATAAATATATCATGGATGTCCTTCAGCGGGATCCCTGCATCCTTCAGTCTCTTTAAGATCTGGTTGCCGCCGCCTGCGTCCACCAGGAAATGTCTGTCACCGTCGGAAAATGCAAAGCAGGTGTTATAGACCTCTGTCACCGCCGCATTTCCGGTTCCAAGTATCGTAAGTTTCATATTCCTTTTCTCCTTCCTGAAATCTGCCCTATTATTCTAACATATTCTTCCTTATTTTTTCATTAATTTCATTGACTTTTTTCAGACGGAAAGCTATATAAAAAATAAGAAGTACTATTCTACCAAGAAATAAAAAGGGAGTGAGCGCCGATGGACATTAAAGTTACGGAGGATATTTCCTCAGAATTTGTGGAGATCGTCAGAGATATTCTGGAGGATGAGGAGTTCCGCAAGCTGTCCGGCTATATCCAGCATGTAAAGACGACGCGGCTGATCCACAGCCTCAATGTATCCTATATCTCCTGGAAGATGGCCAGAAAGCTGGGATGTGATGAGCGGGCGGCCGCAAGGGCAGGCCTTCTCCATGATTTCTTCCTCTACAGATTCAGCGATCCAAAACCGGTGAAAGAATTCCAGGCATTCTACCACCCAAAGGTGGCTGCCAGAAACAGTAAGGAGCGGTTTGACATCTCTGAAAAAGAACGTCTGGCGATCCTGTCACACATGTTTCCACTGGGTCCCCTCCCCACAAGCAGGGAGGCCTGGATCATCACCTGCGCGGACAAATTCTGCGCCACGGCCGAGCTGTGCTGTCTGCCTGTGGCTTTTGCAAAAGAGGGCCGCGTTGTGGTGAACCCGGCATAGTCAAAATCAGAAAAACACAACAGAAGAGGGTGACGAAAAATCATCAAATCAGATGATTGAGCGTCACCCTCGCTCCGTTTATAGAAAAATCAGAAGAGTCCCCCTTTGTTTGTGGATATTCTCCTGATTTTTAGTGTGCCTTATAATAAGGAACCTTGTTTTTGGCTCCGTTAAGCTGGTTCTTTTATCGATAACAAATGACTTCCCGCCCGATCGTTTTGTATTTTCGCATGTAGTTTATTCAGATTATACCACATTCCGAGCAAAAGAATCTTAGTTTTGTGATCCACTGCCGGATTTCTGCCTTTGGCAGAGTAAGCCTGATACAGTAAACTGTAATCCCATCTCTCCAGTTCGCGGCTCAGCAATCGGACAGATTCATCATCAAGAACCAAACCTTCCAAATTTAATGGCAAACCTATTGATACGGCTCGCCGAATTCGGTATGATTTTTATGGTATAGGAGCATTGCTCCATAGATGAATGACTCATCTATTTTGCAACGCACCCTTCTTGATACCAAAAGACGGGCTTACTCCGCAATCCCGTCTTATTTATCACTATATATAAAGCCGGAAATCAGACTCGAACTGACGACCCCTTCATTACGAGTGAAGTGCTCTACCGACTGAGCTATTCCGGCTTAGCAGCTTTTTTTCAAAAGCCACAACTAATATTATATCGTATTTCCATTAAAATGCAAGAAGTTTTTTCTTTAATTTCCGCTCCGCAGGACCGCTGCCTCTAGGCCCCTGTAAACTGAATATCCACCACACATATCTCCGCCTTTGTCCCGACCCGCATATTAGGGCCAAAGAGTCCGGCTCCGGAAGTGACGATGCTGTGCATCTGCCCTTTTTGCAGATAGCCGCAGGGATTCTCCCACAGAAACTTCATAACCATATTGCCGGGGAACATCTGTCCGTCGTGGGTATGGCCGCCCAGGTCCACGTCCACTCCCGCATCCGCCAGTTCCTGCAGCTCTTCCGGCTCATGGTCCATCACAAGAACAGGCTTTGTCAGGTCCATGTCGGCCGTGATCTCCTCCGGCGTCTTCCGAACCGTGATGCCACGCCCCGGCTTCCCTGCGTCAGCCCTGCCAAAAAGATAAAAGCTGTCATCGATGAACACGCCCTCATCCTGAAGAAGTGTGATACCCGCCCGCTCCAGAAAGGCGTCCATCCTGGGATCGCTCTCTTTTTTCCCGTCTTTGCTTCCAAAGGTAAATCCGGCCAGTATCTTCTCCTGTATATCGTGGTTTCCGTAGCAGGCGTAGACGCCGTATTTAGCGGAGATGCCTCCCAAGATCTGAACCAGTCTGTCCGGGTCATCCAGAGCATCATACTCATTGTCAAAAATGTCTCCTGCGATGACCACCAGATCCGGCTTCTCCCGATTGATCTTCTCCACCATATCTTCCATCTGCCTGCAGCCGATATTGTATCCCAGATGTAAATCCGCTGCCAGCACAACCTTCAGGTCCTCCAGCCCTCCCCCGGACTTATCAACCGCCACCTGGTACTTCGTCGTGTGGATGATCCTGGCGTTCACCACGCCCCAGAGAGACAGTACAGCGATCAGCAGTGCTGCCGCGCCTCCGGCTATTGCCCGCCGCCTCCGGCTCCGGGGCCTGCTTTCTGCCCCATCCTCTTCATGCGCCGCGCCGCCCTTTCTGGAACGGCGGCGCAGCCAGGCGGCCAAGCGGATCAGTTCTGTGCAGGCCAGGATCAGCAGCGCGTACAACAGCACGCCCAGCCAGTAGTTGCCCACAGACTTGAAAAAGCGCTGGAGGCTGCCCGCCGGCAGGAAAAATCCCACCAGCAGGGACGTGGCAAAGAAAAGATACATCAGACCGGATACGATGCGCGCCGGCCGACTTCCAAAAAGTCCATGGCATACAGACAGCCACTGTGTCAGTCTCCAGAAAATATAGATATTTACAAGTATGTATAGGGGGGATAAATATATTGCAAGCACGCTGTTTTCTCCTCGTAATCTGTAATGCCTTTTCCAATGTTAGGGTGCTGCGCCGAATAGATGCTGTCCACGGCAAATACCGTCAGAAGAATCAGACACAGCGGGATCAGGATCCAGGAGCGGATGCGCTGGATCTGGTTGTCAAGAAGGGGCGCCAGCATATAGACGATGGCAATGCCTCCTATGCCAAAGACCAGCAGGCCTTCCGCACAGATCCTCCCGTTCAGGTTCAGGAAGTATCCGCTGTAATCCCACCATCTCTCTCCGTCGTGGAGGATCTCCAGAGCCAGTGAAGTGGCGTACTCCACACAGCCGCAGAGAATGACAATGCCGGCGAACTCAAGAACTGGCCGATTCCTCAGCCTGTTCAGGAGCATGAGGATCAGCACCCCTCCGCCACCATAGATGGGCAGCCATGGTCCGTGGAGTACTCCTCTGTTGACAAATTCTCCATCTGTCACCAGATGCAGGCTGACCTCCCAGGCCCACCCGATCACAGAGAAGATGAAAAACAGAAGGATAATAGACCATATAGAATAATGCCTGAGATAGTGGATCGTCTCTATCTTCGGCCTCTTCTCCACTTCCGGCACGGCGGAAAGCCTGCTCGGATAGGCCTTTCTGTCCACGGCGTCCTTTAGGAGCTCCATCTTCACCCGCCGGGCCTGCATCTCTTCATATTCTTTCTCTTTTTTTGAATTTGTCAGAAGAACACCCAGGCAGTCTGCAAAAAACTTCCGCACGCCGGACAGCTGCAGAATGTCCCTGGGCCGGCGTATCAGTGCAGAGATGACATCCTCATAGGCAAGGTAGATCAGCTCATCCTCCGGCATCTCATAGAGGTAGGTATCATTCAGAAACTCGCAGCCCTTCATATGCGCCTTCTTCGCCTCAGCCCGGAGATCCGCGTAATACTCACTGAAAGAAGCCGCCCTGTAAGGGTTTGAGTAGAGGATCTCGGACAGGCCCAGTGTCGCAGCTCCAAGAAAAGTCCACGGAAGAAAGGAGAGCTCGTAGACGAAACACTCCCATTTGTGTCCCTTCATCATCCTGCGTGACAGGCTGATGGCCTCCCTGGAGGAAATATCCGGGTTCTCCGCGGCAATATAGGGTACCAGGTAATAAGAATAGTACTTGATCACACCGCCAACGATGGTGAAATTCCAGAGCATCTGGTAGAGGGAGGTGCGGAACATAGTACAGCACACCTTTGTCCACTTCTTCACCCGCAGAAGGAACACCATACGCTGGAACGGAACCTTCTCGTAGATGCGCCCCTCCAGGAACACACGCCTGGAGATCACTTTAAATATATTGACAAAGAAAAACCATACCGCAAAGAGAAACGCCGCTCCCAGAAGGATAAGGCACAAAACGGCAAGGTTTTCAGAGCCCGTCAGAGAGTGAAGAACCGCCAGCATGCTGACCAGTATGGAGCCGGAGGTCACACTGTTCACCAGGCCGGCCAGCACCCCCCTTGTCCTTCCAAAAGCAGGATTCCCGCTTCTGGACCTCTCCACCTCTTCCTCCTTAATCTCCTGGGACAGCGCTCTTCCCTCTTCCTCGCCGTCTTCCAGGATATCGTACATAACGTCCGCAAAGCCCTCACTGGTCCCGGAAGGTTTCTCCAGACGAGTCTGCGCCTCATACCCGGAGGCAGGGGATATCTCCAGCGCATTCAGGGAGGAGGCAAACTCAGAGCCTATATAGGCTGCGATCAGGCAGATTGCCACATACAGGATATAATGTCTTTTCAGGGCTCTCCTCGCCCTGCGCTTCATCTCTTTTCTCGTAAGCATGTTTCTTCCCCCTCTTTTCGCTGTGTCACATCTGGTCTTTTCCAGCGCTGTGGACAGTAATCTGCGTGTAGGGGATATTGATCCCCTCCTCATCAAAAGTCAACTTGATATCCTCCAGCAGCTTCCAACGTATTCCCCAGTACTCCTCCATCCTTGTCCAGGCCCGTATCCCCAGGACTACGCTGCTTGTCCCCAGGGAGTCCACGAAGACGGACATCTCCATGTCTTTCAGTATGCCGGGCGTATTCCGGAGCATATCCTCCAGTATCTTCTTGGCCTTTCGAAGATCCGACTCGTAGGAAATATCAATCCGCAGGTCAAGCTGGCGCTCATCCTTGGCAGTCACGTTGGTCAGGCTGTTGTTCGTCAGCATGCCGTTGGGGATGACAATGGTCTTATTGTCCACAGTGGTCAGCTTGGTATGAAAAAGCTGGATTTCCTTGACCGTTCCCTCATTCTTGTTATTGTCCTCTACGATATAGTCGCCCACGACAAAAGGCTTCAGTGTCAGAATCAGCACGCCGCCTGCAAAATTGGAGATCACTCCCTGCAAAGCCAGGCTGACCGCCACGCCTGCCGCAGCCAGAATGGCCGTAATGGATGAAAGATTCACTCCGAAACTTGTAATCACCAGGATCACCAGCACTGTGTACAGGCCGTACTTGATGATAGAGTCTGTAAACTGGCTCACCCCTGTATCTGCGTTGGAACGGGCAAAAGCTCTTGCCGCAAATCTGCGGACTGCCTTGATGATATATTTTCCTGCAATGATCAGGATCACCGCAAAGAGGATCTTAAACCCAAAACCGATCATATCCGGGATATGGTCCTCTATAAACTGGAGAAACATGTTCACATTCTCTACGGTCTCCTCTGTTGTCTCAGCAATTTCTTCTGTATTCACAGGCATCTCCTCCTTATGATATAGAATCAGTCTACTCCTTCAGGGCCAGAAAAGCGCTCAGGTTCCCCCTGTCCCACCCGGACACCCGGTGGGAAAACAAAATCCGGGGATTGCAGCAGGTACACAGGTTCGTCACAGCGATGTGCTCCGGCAAAAGCCCGGCTCCTAAAAGATTGAGCTCATTGGCTTTCCACAGATCAAGCTGGTACTTCCCCCTGCCTTTCTGCTCTTCTTTCTGGTAAAACAGTTCCCCCCACACGGACGGATCGTAGTTCTCCTTGAACTGTCCGATCACATCCTCGCTCACTTCGTAGCAGTCCTGGCAGATCGAAGGACCCACCGCAGCCAGGATATCCTCCGGCCTGCTTCCAAATGCCTCCTCCATCTTTCTGACAGTCACACCCGCCATATTGTGCACCGTCCCCCTCCATCCGGAGTGGGAAAGCCCCACCGCCTTGCGGACCGGGTCCACAAAGTAGAGGGGAACACAGTCCGCGTAAAAGGTGACAAGGCACAGTCCCGGCGTCTCTGTGATCATGCCGTCGGTCTCCGGCAGGCTCTTCCCGGCATCCTCCTCTGTGACCAGCGCCACATTGGTGGTGTGAGTCTGGCATGTGTAGACCATCTTCTCCCTGTCCACACCGATGGCCGCGGCAATCCTTCTCCGATTCTCCTCCACAGCCTCCGGATCATCGCCTCTGTGGATGCTGATGTTCATGGAAGCGCATCCTCCCTTACTGACTCCTCCCAGCCTGGTAGAAAATCCCTGATTCACGATCCCCGTCTCCTCCAGAAGGGGGAAGGAAAGATAGGGCACACCGCCCTTTTCCTTTTCAACGATCATATGTCTCTGATCTTTGTATTTTAATCCAATACCCATGCGTTCACTCCTTATACTCAAAAGCACCTTTGATCAGTGTGATCTTTTCCCGGCTGCCCTCAATGCCTACAACGTCAAAACGGCAGGGAACCCCTGCCAGGTGATGCTCCATCAGATAAAAGAGGGCGCACCTTGAAATGATCCTCTGCTTCCGGGGCGTCACAGCCTCCAGCGATCCGCCCTTTCTGGCTGTCTTTCTGTATTTCACTTCGCAGAAGACAAAAAAGGAACCGTCCCGGGCCACAATGTCAACCTCTCCTGCCCGGCATCTGTAGTTGAACTGCAGGATCTGATAGCCCTGCCCCTCCAGATAAGCCCCCGCTTTTCTCTCCCAGTCAGCTCCCATCTGTCTTTTGTTGTATGTCTGCCTGTGTGCCTGCTCTCTCACCAGTTTTGTATCTCTGGCATGGCCGCTCCCGCCCTGTCCACAGGCCAGCCTTTGTCACTGTACAAAATGCTGGATAAATGTCCTTCTGTGGATAGGAGTGGGACCGTATGTCTTCAGAGCCTCGATGTGGCTCTTTGTCCCGTATCCTTTGTTGGATGCAAACTCATACTCGGGAAAGACCTGACCATACTCCCGCATCAGTCTGTCCCTTGTCACCTTGGCAATAATGCTGGCTGCTGCAATGGAGACGCTCTTGGCATCCCCCTTGACGATGGGGACCTGGTGAACCTTTAGATCCGGTATGGTGACCGCATCGTTTAAAAGGATATCCGGCTGTACCTTCAGCTGCGCCACCGCCATCCGCATGGCCTCATAGGTGGCCTGCAGGATATTGATCTCATCGATGCGCTCCGGCCCCACGATCCCTACGCCCACTGCCAGGGCCCGATCCATGATCTCATCGTAGAGCATCTCCCGCTTCTTCTCCGAGAGCTTTTTTGAGTCATTTACATATAAGATCTTCTCATCTTTTGGAAGAATGACAGCGCCCGCCACCACAGGGCCCGCCAGAGGGCCGCGGCCAGCTTCATCGATCCCGCAGATGGCGCCCCAGGCGGCGTACTCCTTCTCGTACACACACATAGCCTCCAGGCGCTCCAGCTCTTTTTTCAGCTTCTCTTCCTGCTTCCTCTTCTTTTCTTCTTCCCGCTTATTCATGTCTGATAAATCCCGCCTTGTCAAATGGATAGATGCGCACCCAGGCCCGGCCCAGAAGGTCGCTCCTTTTCAGCACGCCTACACTGGGATCACGGCTGTCCGAGCTATGGTTCCGGTTGTCACCCAGCACAAAATACTCGTCTGCCCCCAGGGTGATGGGCTGGTCGGCAAGCTGTCCGCTCTCCATGGGCTCAGCCCCGTAGATATCGCTCTCCAGCAACTCACCGTTGATATAGACATAGCCGCCGATCACCTGCACCGTCTCACCGGGCAGGCCGATGATCCTTTTGATATAGTATGTGTCCTCCTCATATTTATAAGGAAATACGATGATGTCATATCTCTGTGGATCACGGAACCTGTAGGAAATCTTATCCACGATCAGATTGTCCCCGTTACTTAATGTGGGTTCCATGGACTGTCCGCTGACCATGGTCCTCTGCCCCACATAGGTGATGATCAGGTAGCTTAGTCCTATAATGATCAGTATATAAACGATCCATCCCAGGAGCTCCCGGAATATACCGTGTTCTTTCTCTCGTCTGCGTCTTGCCATTTTATTCATCCTGCCTTTTTCTTACTTCCAATCATTTTATCATATCTGATCCGGATATTCCAGCGTCAGCCTTCCCAGCCTTCCATCCCGGAAGTCATCCAGCAACAGAGTGGACGCCTTCTCCATATCCAGCTCGCTTCCCCGCACAAGGCAGTGACGGCTCCTGGCGATCCCTTCCAGGATGCCATAGGCGTCCCCGTCCTCCTCTACACTGTATTTCTCCGCAAGGACACCCGGGTAGTTCTGCTGCATGAACTTTACGAACTCTGCGGCAAGCTCTGTCCTCTGCAGGATCTCATCCTTGATGGAGCCTATAAAAGCCAGCTTCATGCCCACGGACTGATCCTCGAATTTAGGCCAGAGAATGCCCGGCGTATCCAGCAGCTCCACATTTTTATTGAGCCGTATCCACTGTTTCCCCTTTGTCACGCCAGGTTTATTTCCCGTCTTGGCGCAGGCCTTCCCCGCCAGGCTGTTGATAAAGGTGGACTTGCCCACATTGGGGATCCCCACCACCATGGCGCGCACCGGCCTGTTCAGAATGCCTCTCTTCCGGTCTCTCTCGATCTTCTCCTTGCAGGCCTCCTGTATGACCGCGTGGATGCTCTTCATCCCGCCTCCCTTTTTGGAGTTGACCTTGACACAGGAAAAGCCTTGCCCCTGGAAATACTCCATCCAGGCGTCATTCCACTTCTCCTCCGCCAGATCCGCCTTATTAAGAAGGATTAGTCTGGCCTTGTTCTTTCCAAGTTCGTCAATGTCCGGGTTCCGGCTGCTCACAGGGACCCGGGCGTCTGTCAGTTCGATCACCAGATCGATCAGTTTTATATTCTCCTGCATCATCCGCTTGGCCTTTGTCATATGGCCTGGATACCATTGAAAATGCATGTGTTTCCTCCTTATAATAAATGTGCTCTAAGAACGCACCAGCCCAAAATCTTCCCAGGGCGAGACGATAAACCAGACTTTCCCGTATATATAAGACCGTTTCACAGCCCCCACGTCCGCCATGCGGCTGTCCTCGCTGTTCTCCCTGTCATCTCCCAGCACAAAGAATTCATCTCCTGCCAGTTCGATCTCCTCCGCCGCAATGCCGGGATCCGTGATCTCGCTGATCCCGTAATCCTCCTCCAGCTTTTCGCCGTCAATGTAGATCTCCCCTTCCAGTATCTGCACCGTCTCCCCCGGAAGGCCGATGATACGCTTGATATAGTAGTGGGAGTTCTCATTTCCCTTGGGCTTAAATACGATAATGTCTCCTCGCTTCGGCGCTGTGGCGTCATATACGATCCGGTTCACAAGCGTCACGTCCCCGTTGCTGAGAATGGGGCTCATGGAGTCCCCCACCACGGCCACCCTCTGCCCGAAATACCACACAAAGACAAAGGCAAACAGACAAACGACGGCGATCTTGCCCGCCCACACTGCCACCGGTTTCAGCATCTCGATCCGAAATGTATTTCTTCTTCTTCTGCGTCGTCTTCTTCTGAATTTCAATCCTCTCATAAATCTTTCCCTGTCAGGCTCCCCTGTCTGTATAGCATAAAAGGGACAAGATACAGTATGTATTTGTCCCTTCCTCTTTGTTTTCTTATTTTACTAATTCTTTTACCTTGGCTGCTTTTCCTACGCGGTCTCTTAAGTAGTTCAGTTTTGCACGTCTTACTTTACCTCTGCGTACAACTTCAACCTTCTCTACGTTAGGAGAATGAAGCGGCCATGTCTTCTCAACACCTACTCCGTTAGAATTCTTTCTTACAGTAAATGTTGCTCTTGTGCTGCCACCCTGTTTCTTCAGGACTGTTCCCTCGAAAACCTGGATTCTTTCACGGTTACCCTCTTTGATCTTTCCGTAAACTTTTACGGTGTCGCCTACTCTGAACTCAGGCGCGTTCTCTTTGAGCTGTTCAGCTTCAATGTTCTTGATAATATCGTTCATTGTGTGACCTCCTTGTTATTCGGACGTTCTTAATACATTTTTCTATTCCCGCCTCAGCGCGGAAGCGTATCAGAGGACCATCTCTTTCTTCTCACAACGCATTTTATCATAGCATATGTACAGGAGAATTGCAAGGAAAATTTCCGCCATCTTCCCCTCTTTTTAGGACATTCTCAAGGACCCGCATCCGTCGGACCTGTCAGAACGGGCCATAGCCGATGCCGTGTGCCACCATGATCAGGATAAAGGCGCTCACTATGAAAGAGAGATAGATCTTCCAGCAGAATCTGATCCAGGAGCCATAGTCCACCCCGCACATGGACAGCTGGACAAGGGAGCTGCCCGGCCAGAAGCTGTTGGTGATGCCGTCGCCGTACTGGTACGTGAGCACCAGCACCTGCTGGTTGATATGCAGGATCTTTCCAAGCGGCTGGAGAATAGGCATGATAATGACCGCCTTTCCGCTTCCCGATACTACCAGGAAATTAAAGAGGGTCACAAACACAAAGATGATCAGCAGCGCCAGGATCGCGCTCTTGTTCTCCAGAAGCTCTCCCATGGCGTGGACAATGGTGTCCATGATGCAGGCCTGGTTCATAAGCACCACTACTGACTGGGCAAGGCCCACGGCAAAGGCCGCCGCGAACACTCTGGTGGCGCCTTTACAGAAAAGCTGGCAGGCCTCACTTGGGCTGAACCGGAAAATAACGGTCAGCACAATGCCAAACATGACATAGAGAGCCGCGATCTGGGCAAAGGACCATCCCTGTGTGATACAGCCGTACCCCTGGATGACGATGACCGCAAGAAAGGCCAGCAGTCCCAGCACTCTTCGCCCGGTCATCTCCTCCGTGTGCCCCATCTCATCCTCCGTCTTCTGCCCCATGTACTCTTCGCTCACGATACTTTTTGTCGGATCCTTCCGTATCTTTCGGCAATAGCTGTACAGGCCCGCAAGGCCGATCAGATAGAACACCACCAGCCCCACAGCCCGGTAACCGATGCCGGAAAACATGGGCAGTCCCACGATCTGCTGGGACACGCCGGTGGTGAACATATTCATAAGGCCCGATGTAAAGCCCACCGTGCTTCCCACGATAGCCAGACCGGCGCCCACGATCCTGTCATACCCAAGGGCAAAACCGATGCTCACTGCCAGCGGGTAAAAAGGATAGGCAGCCTCCCCGTATCCCAGGACTCCAAACACCACAAAGATGGTGTAAAAGATCCACACAACGGAAAATTCCCGTCCCTTGGTCCGCTTTAAGATAGCGCCGATCCCCGCGCCGAACGCCCCGCTGACCTCCAGAAGGTAGATGACGCCGGAACTGATGAACAGAGTCCCCATGATAGTGGCACCGTTCACAAACCCGTTGTACACTGCCTCAAAGTAGTTCATAAATGTGATAGGATTCTCATTTTCCACATACCGGAATGTGTCCGGATCCACCACCGATATCCCCGTCGTCTCATCGGTGATCCGCTCGTAGCTTCCGCTGGGGATCACGTAGGACAGCGCCACCACCAACAGCATGATGAGCAGGAGGATGATAAATACATGAGGCATGTGGAAGCCTTTGCTCCTGGATGTTTTCTTATCCATTTTCTTCACTCTCTTTCTCTCTATGATAACGCCTGTGCCTCCCGGCTATCTGCGGGAAGCCAGCCATGAGATGGCTGTGTAAGCGTGAAGGGCAGCTCCCAGAGGAAGCACGTCATCATCCAGCACCATATGTGGATTGTGGAGGGGCGCATTTCCCGGCTGTCCCGCTCCGATAAAGGCAAACATGCCCGGCACTTCCCTGGTGATATATCCGAAATCCTCTGTCCCCGTCATAGGCGGGATCTGGCAGACATTCTCTTTCCCCAGTATCTCTTCCGCAAAGGGGACAAGCTCCCGGCACAGCGCTTCATCGCTGTAGGTGCATGGCGTGTGGAACACGGTCAGATCATATTCCCCTCTCCAGGCTTTCACATAGTGGTCGATGACCTCCGGTATCCGCCTTGTCAGATGGTCTGCTGCCTGGACATCCAAAGTCCGCACCCCGATATGGAGCTCCGCCTCCCCGGGAATGATATTGACAGCCGTGCCTCCCTTTGCCACGCCGCAGGTCAGGGCCACCATGGCCGCAGGGTCCGCCTCCCTTGTGACAAGCAGGTTGACAGCCTGGTACACCTGGTTCATGATCATCAGGGGATCAATGCAGAGCTGTGGCTGGGAGCTGTGACCGCCGCTGCCCCTGATCTTCAGGATAAACGTATCCAGGGAAGCCGAGTTAACGCCCACTGCATACCCCAGTTCCCCTGTTCTTGTGACGGACTGGACATGGAGCCCGAATGCGGCGTCCACCTTCGGGTTCTCCAGAAGACCGTTCTCCACCAGAACTCTCGCCCCGGCGCCAGTCTCCTCGCCGGGCTGGAACACCAGCTTGACACTCCCGGCAAGGGAGTCCTCCCTCTCTTTGAGGATCTGTGCTGCCCCCAGGAGCATAGCCGCGTGGCTGTCATGGCCGCACATATGTCCATATCCATTCCCGGATCTAAACTCCAGATCACTGTCCTCCCGGATGGGAAGGGCGTCCATATCCGCCCGCAGCAGGATGCATGGGCTGCCATGTCCGATCACGGCCGTCACTCCCTCGGCCCGCTCCATCCTGGG
Source organism: Lachnoclostridium phocaeense (assembly GCF_959599685.1). NCBI lineage: Bacteria > Bacillati > Bacillota > Clostridia > Lachnospirales > Lachnospiraceae > Lachnoclostridium > Lachnoclostridium phocaeense. The sequence continues at coordinate 24,091 of NZ_CAUGIN010000025.1, read as the reverse complement.
AAACCCTGCTTCCATAAAATCCCTGGTCACTTGTTCCGGCAGATCCCCGCCGCAGTTCTCCCACGGTATTCCCATCTCATCCAGCCGTTTTCTGATATAATCCGCTGTCTTTGGCAGTTCCATCCCAATCTCCGGTATCTGGTGAAGGTACCGCCTGTCCGCTGTGATCTGTTCCCGGAGCTCCTCCGCTCTCCTTCTGATCTCGGCCGCTGTCACTCCCATAATCTCTCACCTGTCTTTCCTAATTCCAATGCCCTGGTATGCCGCAAAAAGTCTGCACGCTCTATAAAAAAGAAAAGAGTCCCTCTGACGGAACTCTTCGAACTGACAACTGCCCATAACACTCCGCTGCGCATTGTCTCTATATACTATACTGTAAGTATGTGCGATCCTTGCAAAAATATGATCGCGATTATCATAGCATTTTCCACAGCCTTTCGCAACTATTTTTCGGAATTTTTCTGTCAGCAGCAAAAACTTATCGGTTCTCTGGCAAACTCTCCGCAGAGAGCCACTGCCGCACAACGGACACATTCTCCTCCACTGCCTAGGCGATCCTGTCTACGGTCATTCCCATGCCTGCAAGGTTGATCGCCACGGCTCGTTTGCCTTCCTGTCTGCCTCGATTTTCGCCTCGGAGTTCTCCCCTCTTCTCTATCATATCCGTCAATTCACACATACGCTCCACGCCTCCTTCTTCACCTTTTAAAAATTTCACTCGCCGGGATAAGGCTCCCTGGCTGTCATCCTCCGGATCCGCCGTTTTGAAATAACGCATCAGAGCTGCCACTTCTGACCCGTCATCCACCTGTGCGTTAATATAAGTGACATGACTGCCATCCTCATACAACCTCAGACATGGCTTTTGCCCTTCTGTCAAAGATTTGCTGACATGACACACCGTCCTGCCCACCTTCCAGATATCTGTCTCACTCACGTAAAAAATGTATCGGTCCGGCATTCCGCTGTAATCCTCTCCCTTTCCAAGGAGACTGCTGTCTGTCATAGCGCTGTAAAACCGAACTCTCCGGGCGTGATCCACATAGGCCTTCCGCTGTACCTCAATGGCGTAGAGGGCTCCGCATATATCCTCTGCCAGCACGTCCAGTCGGACACTCTTTGTCGCAATTTTCGAGATGCTGTACTGGGTCTTCACTCTCCGGAGAGTCAGTTCCTTTTTCCCCGTGAATATCCGCAGCACATACTCGCAGGCCGGGATGTCCTCCAGAGCCACTGACATGAATACGTCACTCAGCAGCGTAAACTTCTGGATCTCCCGAACCCGCTCCTCGCGGGTCAACACCTCTGGTTTTTCTTGATTTTTTATGATCATTTAATCACAAGACACGATACTCCCGATAAAATCCTGCCTGCAATTGCTAAAATCTTTCATTATGATTATGTATATTATAGGCTGTGTGTCACAAGAAGTAAAGGCTTTTATGTGAATAAGTTCGAAACAAAACACAAGGCAAAGAAAAAGCGCAGGATATCTCATAAGAGACTCTGCGCACTTCTTCTATACTCTACTTGCCGATACCTTTGGCGTAGAATCAATTATAATTAATTCCGGAACATTAACTCCTTCATCTACTTTCCGATCACGTAAATCGCATACCTTCTGTACCTTTCTTGGATGTCCAAGATCAACCAGAACATAGACTAAATTATCTGTCTGTTCTGCTTTTCCATATTCTTCGATCTGTACTTCAAATCCATGAAGATACTGATCATTAGACGTAAGTTTTACTTCTACAATTGTAATATCTTGCCCTCTGGAAATCTTAAAATCCACGGGGCCTCTCCCTTCATCTGGTTCACAGCTCATATCAAGATTATTCGCGTTAATGTAACTTATACCTGAAAGATGAATTACTCTCTGAAGTATTTTCTCTCTTTTTCGGCTATTTGCTCCCTGTATAACTTCCCACCCCTTATTATATTCAATCCATTGCTTAAAGCATGACAAGATATCTTCAGCCGCTGTTAAACTGTTAATCTCATTATGATTACTTTTCCAATCAATCTCCGAATGAGATATGGATTGCTCCAATTTCGACAGAAAATATTCAAAATTATCCCAAGGATTAAAAGCCGAAAGTTCTTCTTCTCGATATCTATCCATAACGCGTCTACATGCGTCAACATTTTTAAATACTTTATTTCGTAAAATTGTCTTTCTTTGTGCGGCAGTATACTGACTCCACTCATTTGCCACTTCTGCATTCATTTCTGAACGAATGGTCTCATTTTGAGAAACGCAAAAATCTATGTCTTCCCAACACTCAGCAACTGGAAGTTTATGCAAAATTTCTACTGGAACAAGAAAGACAGAGTCACCTCTATACGGATTGATAACAAATTCTTTCTTAAATGGTATATCTGGATAGTTTGCTTCTGTGATTCCCAGTTCCCGATTAATCCGTTTCGTATATGCCTTGATATCGTCCAGAATAAGTTTAGCAATCATATCACTCAAACGATCTGCACCTACATTTTCCTGAAAAAGCGGGAGCAATTGAAACATCTCAGGATCATCAATTCCTAATTTTACAATATCATAAGCTGTACTGATAACCTGTCTGCTGATCAAACGTCCAAACGCGTTTCCGCTCACTCCTTTGGCATATCCGAGACAAATCCCATTAACTTCCGCAACTTCAGAAAAATCAAACATTTTTAATGCCTGCCTATAACATATATCGCTCTCATCTTTCTTTGCCGCCTTATCAAGCAATTTAATTATTTTACGAAAATACTCATTGATCTTCTCGTAAGAATTTCTAAATTCTGGAGTCGTTGCTTTTTTTAATCTTTGAAGATTAATAAAGAAATGACTATCCTTATCTAATACCGGATCGAATATACCGATTCCTTCAAATGTCTCATCCATGGATAAATAATCTGATAAAAGCATACTAGAGACACCTCCCATTCATCTTACAAACGAATATCCTCCCAGTTTGTACCGTAATGGTTCTCCCTGTATTGAGCACTAGCCGCCAAAAACTGACTAAGAATTAGCGCTGTATCACTGTAAGTATTTCTTGATTTATCAATTTTTCCTTCCGTATCAGGTTCTGCCAGAAGATCCAGAAATTCAATGGATGGTTCTTCTCGCATAATTTCTTTCAACGGAATTAAAACTCTATTAATCTGACCAACTTTAAATGCATTGATAAGAGCGTCTGGTTGCTTTTTTGATAAAGTAGCCACCTCATCAGACAGTCTTTTCAATAATCCAGTCAATAAATCAAATTGCTCTCGATCCGCACTATCAGCCTGCTTCTCCAATAATGAATCATATCCCGATACAATAGCTTCTAAATCATGTTTCATGCGATTTGCCAGCGTAGAACATTTTGGTGTCCCCGGTACTTTTTCTAATTCATGTATATGACCGTTTTTCAAAAGTTCCAAGTCATTTTCAATACTCGTGATTTTTATAGAAATATCTGTCCTATCCATTTGTTACTCCTTTTCATCTTTTTTCTTACTTATTTTCTGTAAATCCCCATCTTTTCTGGCATAATACAGCCCCTCATAAATATCATACAAGACCGTCTCAAGTGACACCTTTTCCCTTTTATCAGAACCGTCTTTGAATAGCCATATTTTTACATGTGTCTGTGGATTTTCTCTATCAAAGCACCAATGCAGAAAACTTTGAAAATACGGTTCTACTTCTTCCATCATTCTTCCCGGCAGACGAAGCTTAAGAAAAACACTCAAAATGCTGATACAAGGTATCTGTGCACTATTGGCAAATCCTCGTCTTGCCCCAAAATCATCAGAGCAAAATATGTAGGCCTCTGTATTGTATAAAAGTTTAATCGTTTGTGCCAAAACATACGCCTTTATTTCGCCATAACTTTTCTGGTGTCCAATCTGGTTTTCACAAGAGCGAAGAACCGTTAAAAACCGTTCTTGATCATATTCCTCGCTGTCCATCATTTCATCCAGAGGCATAAAATATTGATTGTAGAATTCTGCACTGAAAATATCACATCCCTGTTTTAAGAAACTGCGATAATATGAAAAACAGGAATTGTGAATATACCTACTCATCTCGGACAATATTTTATCATCTGAATAGCAGACAATTTCTCCGGATTCGATTTTATTCTTCAGCCAGACCTGCGCATCTCTTTTCCCGTGATCTGCAAGTTCCTCCTTCATCTTCTGATGACAGAAAAAAGAATACCCCGGAAACGCAAGCACTTCATCGGCAAGTACATGGCTCTCTGTTTTTATAATATTGGCTTTAGACACAAAATCTGTATCCAAAATTGCATATTTCTGTTGTTCTGCCATAATTTCTTACTTAACCCCATATAACTCTTTTATTCTATCCAGTTCTTTCCAGTCGCTTTCCAATCTGCTTTTTGGAAGTGCTTCACGCTCTGTATTGATTGTGAGGTTTTCTACAAGGTTCCCGAATTTTTCATATCCTGATGGAATCATATCCCACCGTTTTGCTTTATCAGTCATTTGCATAAGCTTTTTTATTTTATGGAACGGAATATCTAACATTTCTCTTGCCTTGTCATCAGAAATTATTTTTTCTTCCAACAGCCGGAGAACCATTGCCTTATAGGGAATTGCAAAAATATCCATAAGTGTGAGAATATCATTCATCTCTATTGCTTTTTTATTGATTTGATAAATTCTGATCTGCTGTTCAAGAGCATCGACAGGTACCAGGAGAATCCCCGCAAAGGCATTTGCTTCCATTTCCTCCGCTTCCGTCGTTCCAGCTTCAATCGTCGCCGAATTTAAAATGGATCCCCGCTTTATCAACTCCGGATTATCCTCTTCTAAAAAACATCGTATATGGTATAATTCATGGGCTGCTGCAAAGATCTGTTTAGACATTGGAATACCCGAATTCATCATAACAAAAATGCGCCCGCTTCGAATAAAAGTACAGGCGCATAATTCCGGGTCACGAATCGGGAAACGCAGCCATTCCAAGGGCATTTCCTTTGTTCTCGCATAGTTTTCAATCACAGTAAAAATATCATCCTGAATAATATTCTGCCCAATATAATAGCTGGAAAATCCCGCAGCAATTTCCCTAATTTGTTCGAATCGTTTTAAATCTTTTTTATATAAAATACTGTCAAATAGTAAAGCCATTCTTACATCTCCCATTTTTCAGACATAACTTTCGCGTTTTCACGTACGTTGGCATGAAAAATAATCATATCTGCCAATTTATCCGCTGTACGCAATGCTTCTCTAGCTTCTTCAGATCCAACTTTCCCCATGAAAGCTCTCATAACATCCCCCTCTGCTGGTTCTGCAGGGTTTTGTAACAGATCATCCATTGTAATATGAAAATAGTCTGCAATTTTGTGAAGTTCAGCAACGCTGATTAACCTGGACCCGTTCAACATTTTGCTCATAATCTGCTTTGATACATGAATCGCATTTGCAAGATCAATCTGTTTTGTATTATGCATTTTCATCTGATCCATGATGTTGTTGGCAACTACAATATTAATATCTACCATTATGCCACCTCCATGATTCATTTTCGCTAATTATATTATATTCTAGTCTTTCTCCTTGGTCAATATTTTAAAGACCATTTAGCATCAAAACTCGTTAATCGTTTCTTATTTGTCTCTGATTAAGATACATACATTTCTTTCAATAGCTTTCCCACTAACCTACTCATTAATTCCAATTAAAAGTTTCTAATATTGACCATCCTGCTTATAAAGGGTATACCGGCGAGTACCAAGCAAAACGGCCCATCCGTTTCCATCCCCCGGGGAGCAGTATACTCCCTGTCAGGACAGCAACCGGATGGGCCGCTTTGACTCTTTCCTTATAATACTAGAACTTTCTCCAGACCATCTTATTGACCACGCCTGTGTAACTCTGGATGATCTTCACCACTTTTGTGCTGACATTCTCCTCCACATAGTCAGGCACCGGTATCCCATAATCTCCGCTCTGATTCATTTCCACCGCTGTGCCCACGGCCTGCAGAAGGGATATCTCGTCAATCCCCGCCAGAATAAAGCAGGCTTTATCCAGAGCCTCCGGGCGTTCCGTGGAAGTACGGATGCACACAGCCGGGAAGGGATGCCCTATGGAAGCGAAGAAGGAACTCTCCTCCGGCAGTGTACCTGAGTCTGATACCACTGCGAATGCGTTCATCTGCAGATGGTTATAATCGTGAAAGCCCAACGGCTCATGTCTCACCACTCTGGGGTCCAGCTCAAACCCTGACTCTTCCAGGCGCTTTCTGGAACGGGGATGGCAGGAGTAGAGAATGGGCATATCGTACTTGTCTGCCAGTTTATTGATCGCTGTAAAGAGAGAAAGGAAGTTCTTCTCTGTATCGATATTCTCCTCTCTGTGAGCAGAAAGAAGCATATATTTTCCAGGCTCCAGTCCCAGCCTTTCCAGTATGTCTGACTTCTCTATCGCATCCAGATTCTGGTGAAGCACCTCTGCCATAGGGCTTCCCGTCACATACACCCGCTCCTTGGGAAGGCCGCACTCGTGAAGATACTTTCTGGCATGTTCACTGTAGGCCAGATTGACGTCGGAAATAATATCCACGATCCTTCGGTTTGTCTCCTCCGGAAGGCATTCATCCTTGCACCGGTTTCCGGCTTCCATATGAAAGATCGGAATATGAAGACGCTTTGCCGCAATGGCGGAGAGACAGGAATTCGTATCCCCCAGGATCAGCAGCGCATCCGGCCTGATCTGGCTCATAAGCTTGTAGGAACAGTTGATGATATTTCCCACGGTCTCTCCCAGATCATCTCCCACTGCATCCATGTAGACCTCCGGGTCATCCAGCTTCAGGTCTCTGAAAAAGACACCGTTGAGATTATAGTCATAATTTTGTCCTGTGTGGGCCAGAATGCAGTCAAAATATTTCCTGCATTTGGTGATCACTGCCCCCAGACGGATGATCTCCGGGCGGGTACCCACAATGATCAGCAGCTTCAGTTTCCCATTATTCTTGAACTCTATACCCGTATAGTTTGTCTTCATTCTCTTTCTCCTCGCTCTACACCGGTTCTCCGAATGTGTCCGGGTGCTCCGGGTCAAAAGGTTCGTTCGCCCACATGACTGTCACCAGATCCTCTGTGTCCGACAGATTGATGATGTTGTGGGTATAGCCGGGGATCATCTCTACCACAGTGATCTCCTCCCCGCTGACCTCATAATTGACTACCGGGTAAGGATTTCCGTCCCTGTCCACGCCGATCTTTCGAAGCTGGATCAGTCCCCGTCCGGATACTACCACAAATTTCTCGTTTTTTGTGTGGTGCCAGTGCTGTCCTTTTGTGATACCGGGCTTACTGATATTGACAGACACCTGCCCCCGGTCTGCCGTACGCAGGATCTCCGTAAAACTACCACGGTCATCCCTGTTCATCTTCAGCTTATAGGAAAAGCCATCTGTGGGCAGATAAGACAGATAGTTGGCATAGAGGCGTTTTGTAAAGCCATCGCTCATGTCAGGCACGGACAGATCCTGTCTGCTCTCCTTAAAAGAATAGAGAAGATCCACAATCTCTCCCAGCGTCACATGGAATGTGACCGGACAATAGCAAAATCCCTTCTCATCCCTGTGCTCCTGACCATTCAAAGCCAACAGCAGCTCTTCCACCAGATCATCTATATAGAGAAGCTCCAGCTCTGTGCTGCGGTCGTTGACCTGGATAGGCAGATCATTGGCAATGTTATTGCTGAATGTAGCCACCGCAGAGTTATAGTTGGGCCTGCACCACTTTCCGAACAGGTTGGGAAAACGGTAGATGAGCACTTTGGCTCCTGTCTCCTCGCTGTATCTGCGGAACAATTCTTCTCCCGCCAGCTTACTCTTCCCATACTCACTCCCTGCAAATCGTCCTTCCAGACTGGCCTGGATGCTGCTGGAGAGCATAACAGGCGCCTTATTCTCATACTTTTTTAACGTATCGAGAAGTGTAGAAGCAAATCCAAAATTGCCTTTCATAAACTCTTCCTGCTCCTTGGGGCGATTCACTCCTGCCAGGTTGAACACAAAGTCCGCGTCCTGGCAGTACCGCTCCAGCTCTTCCTGGGTGGAGTCTATGTCATATGTATAAATTTCCAGGTCAGAGGGACACTCCAAGCCCTGTATCTTATGCACACGGTCTTTACCACCCCGGATATTCTCCAGAGAAGCCACCAAATTTTTCCCCACAAAGCCCTTGGCTCCGGTGATCAATATTTTCATTTTCCTACTTCCTTTCCTGCGAGCTTGCCCCCGCTACTGCCTTTCCTCCCACTCTTTCAATTCATCCTGGATATAAGAAAGGGACAGCAGCTTCTCCTTCACCTGCTCTACGTTCAACAGCTCTGTATTATTGGAGTTAAATTCTGTCAGCGGATTTCTCTCCACATCCCCTTCTTTAAAGTATTTGTCGTAGTTCAGGTCTCTCTTGTCACAGGGTACCCGATAAAAATTGCCCATATCAATGGCATGTCCGCACTCCTCATTGGTCAGAAGTGTCTCGTACATCTTTTCACCATGACGGATACCGATCACCTTAATCGGATTGGCCACATGGAACACTTCCTCCACGGCCCGCGCCAGCACTTCGATCGTGCAGGCCGGCGCCTTCTGCACCATAATGTCCCCGCTCTGGGCATTCTGGAAGGCGAAAACGACCAGTTCCACTGCCTCTTCCAGGCTCATGATAAAGCGGGTCATTGTCGGCTCTGTCACGGTCAGCTCTTTTCCTTCCTTGAGCTGGCTGATAAACAGTGGTATAACTGATCCCCTGGAACACATGACATTGCCGTATCTTGTACAGCAGATCGTTGTCTTCTCCGGAGATACCGTCCTTGACTTGGCTACGATCACTTTTTCCATCATGGCCTTGGATGTACCCATAGCATTAACCGGGTAAGCTGCCTTGTCCGTGGACAGGCAGATCACTTTCTTCACCCCCGCCTCAATGGCCGCTGTCAGCACATTCTCTGTCCCAAGCACATTTGTCTTCACCGCCTCAATAGGGAAGAACTCGCAGGAAGGCACCTGCTTTAAGGCTGCCGCGTGGAAGATATAGTCCACCCCGTGCATGGCATTTCTCACAGACTGGATATCCCGCACATCCCCAATATAGAATTTCAGCTTGTCGCTGTATTCTGGAAATTCCCGCTGATAAAAATGTCGCATATTGTCCTGCTTTAATTCATCACGGGAGAATATGCGGATCTCCTTAATATCTGTCTGCAAAAAGCGGTCCAGGACGGCATTTCCAAAGGATCCCGTGCCGCCGGTTATTAAGAGTGTCTTGTCTGCAAATATACTGCTCATTGGTTTTATCTCCTTTACTAAAATATAAATTTGCATAAAAAAAGTTCCCCACTGTGTCCCAAGACGCAGTGGAGAAACCAGATTCTCTCTTCTATATTTTCTTTTTAGAATTTATTAAAATATTGTGTACCTGATTGTTCGTTACTATTTCAGATATCGTTTCAGCTGATCATAGAAGTTTTCTCGAGTACCGGACATAATCACAACTATCATCTCTTCATCAACACGCTCAATCGTATACGCCAGTTCATAATTCGTCTTGTTGTAATAGATGTCATAGCCGAAAATGCCGCTTAAGTCTCCAGATTTCTCTTCTCCGACCGTGTAATCTTCACAAATCTCATCAATTGCTTTTTTATATAATTCTTTTAACTTTTTATCTTTTAGCTTTTTAATAAATCTTGCCGCTGGCGGAAGGAAGCGCACCAGTAACATAAATCATTCCTCCGTACCAAAGACATCATTGTATGATGCAAACTCACCCGTACCTTCTGCTGCTGCTTCTGCTGCCGACAACATGATCTCAACGGCCGGTCTGATCTGAGCCTGCCTTTCTTTAAATCTTGAAAGGAGCTCATCTCCAGACCATCCTTCCGCAATCAACTCAGCAAGGATCTGTTCTGCAAACTCACCACCAGAAGCGGCCTTCACAGGACGGATAACAAGCTCCTTTCCACGCACGACACACTCTGCTTCACTGCCAAATCCCAACGCCTGATAAAACTTCTGCGGAATTGTAATCTGCCTTTTTGAAGAAATGCTAAGAATCTTTCTATTCATCTTCATGCCGCCTTTTTTCGCCGCCGTAAGCATACTTGCTGCCTCCTTACTATTCTATGCAATTAAACAGTTATTATTCACATTTTCTTGGTTTCTTTACTTCTTTGATTACAAGAATATTATACCTACTAGCGGGGACGAAGTCAATGGAATGCTCTGTCTAATACGAAGAGCTGACCGAATAGATCAAACAGTATACTTGCTCAGGTGTGGAGACGGGCCACTCCTTTGTCACCAGGTTATTCAGATGAACCAATTAGTATCCTTTCTAAGCTGCTTCAATTTTCTTTGCAAGGCAGCGTATTGAATTAATAATGATATTGCCATAATAATCACATTACAATAAACTACGACCTCCCAAGATCTAGATACGGTGCAAAAAGCTATAATAAGAGGAATCTTTAAGGTTGCTGCAAAAGCATTGCCTACTATTTGAGGTCTTAAATCATTAATCCCATTTTCAACACAACTAGTTGCATTTACAAATATTAACAGAGATGAGAATACTGCAAAGGCAATTGATATTTTGTATTCGACAATAAGGTGGCTGGATTTATAGAATATGTCAACAAATAATTGTAGACTAAAGGCTAATACAAAACATAACACAGAAAAAACTGTACCTATTATATTAATTGTTCTTTTTCTCCAAATAATTCCCGTATAATCTTTTTTCGAAAAGCACTCTGTAATAGCAGACCAAACAGGGTTGATTATAACTGAGAAAAGAGCAATTACAGCTGAAAACAACCTGAAATATATATTATAAATTACAACAGATTCTGGTCCATCTATTCTTGTTATAATAAATTCATTGGTCGAGTTTATTACTAGCAATAGCAATTGTACGGCAAAAAACTGCCCACCTAATGAAAGTATGCTTTTAGCAATTTTATGATTATAGTACTTAAAAGATGGTGATATCCCTTTTAATCTAGTATTAAACACGACAATGGTTACAATAATAAGAGGAGCAATCATTGTTACAGTATATGCAATAGCGATGTAAACGATTGCGACAGATGGCTCTTCTACACTAAAAATCGATGAGTAAACTATTATCAAAAGATTAATTAGAAGTGTAACAACACTCCCCATTGCAGTTTCTTTTAAAGCATAGAGAACTGAAACTATTAGTTTTAATACAAAGTGTGCTGATAATCCAATAAGGGTAATTATTATTGATACAAACAATGTGTTCCTATCAATGATGGACTCATCAATATTTAATATATAATTCCAATCAATAAATTTGAATACAATACATAAAATCACAAGTATTATTATCGAAACTATTCCTATTAATATATACGCGGATGATATATATGTTTTTTGTTTCTTTGTATCATTCAGTGTTATAGCTTCCACCAATCTATTTCTAAGACCATTTCCTATACCCAAATCAAAGTTTACAATCCAATTTAGTATCGAGATTGTCGTCAGCCATACGCCATAAACCAGTCTATTCCCACAGAAAAAATGCAAATAAGCATTAATACTATATATATTTAATATTAAAGAAAATGCCTTTATCAAAGCAGTACCTAAAATGTTGTTATACATTTTTTTATCTCTATTGTATTTATTAAGTAATTTATTTAACATTATTTTCTCTCCTATTTTATCAAGAATATCTATTACTTTCAGTACAACAGAGAATAGAGAATAAGACAATAATAAAAGATATAGTCTTATAATATAAAAAAGTCACAAAACCCAATTCCATGATTAAGATATATCCGATAAAAATATAGGATATGAATTTTTTTTTGCAAAAGGAATTGACTTTTTTTATCAATAGAGCATAAAAACAAATAAAGTAAACAATCTTGCCAATAGTAAAATTAATTATAAATCCAGAATCCGCACCATATAGTCCATTTTCATGTGCCGCAATAGAAAATCCAGTTCCAATTGGGTACTTTCTTATTGCATCAATATTTTCTGCAAAAATTGTTTGAATTCCATTGCTATAACGTGAAATCCACCCATTTGTCTGTTGTCCAAGAATATCTCGATATACATCTATTAGGTCAAATTGAAATGCAATAAATATAAGAGCAGTAAATCCGATTATTGTCAAAATCAGTTTACGAGGCGATCTCGTCTGATAATAAACAATGATAATAACATCAAACAATAAATACGCAATACTGGTAGAACACCTAAGCATCATAAGTAAAGCAAGAAATATTATAGTATAAATGATATGTTTTTTTTCGCCAAACTTTGTATACCAGTAGTATGACACCAACAGCAATCCCTCATAAACGAAGGAAGCAATATTATGAACGCCAAATGTCATAATAGGTTTTCGAATGGTAAACTGGTAATCCGTAATGTATTGCAGATATTGGGTATAATAATTAGATAACAATGAATTTATATTTATTAGATTTAACAGTGATATAATATTTATTAGAACTATTCCTAACACTAAAAAATCAATAATCTTCTTATAATACCTTAAATCGCTACAAAATGAAAAATTGTTAGCAAAAAGCAACAGTGTAACAATTATACATATGGTTCTCGCATATCCGAATTTCAAATCCCCATTAGATCCATCAATTGCTATAATGGTAGCCCAAAAAAGATAAAGAAGGACAAAAAAAACTATGAGATTTTTATAAGCTGGCTTCTTTCCTCTGATCCATAGAATCAAAGCAAATAAAAGTAATAAGACGTCAGCGATTACTTCATATAGCGTCGATGGGATTCCATTTACTGATAATGGAAAAACAAAAGTTAATACCAGCAAAAGGAAAATTATTAAATTTGTTATTGTATTTTTATTAATAATAATCTTATCCAATTCAATACCTCATTTTTTTCAGGTATTCAGCAAAACTCTCATTTTTGTTCATTCGAAGAACCTTTTTTGCTATTGTACCGGCAATATTTTTTAATCTTTCAGACAAGGGAAGCAATATAATATCACCAATCTTTTTTTCAAAACTACAATTAACCTCAATATTATCGGGATGAATTAATGGGAATGAAATTTTTGCAGTATTTACAAGACAAAACCTATCCGTCATTACAAGTTTAGTAGATGTACCACCATGAACTGAAAAGTTATCTGCTCCAATATTTTTTATTTGGTTTTTTGTCGGTGCGATTCCTAATAAATTATTTGCTCTCAATGAATAAATCATCTGATAATCCCACGAACTTTTCCTTCTATCCGTTTCAATCAGATATTTAGTTCTTTCAACAGATCTGAGCTGCTGTTTCATCAACTTCTTATTGTCGTAACTATTTTTAAATGTTCTTAATTTACCTTGATCTTGTAATGAAGTTAACTCAGCATCATAGTATCGTAAAAATTTTTTTGACCATGATGCCCATCCACAAGGCAATAAATGCTGTGTGAATACATAACTTGTTTCCAACTTCATATCTGTTATGTAATTTGTCCCACAAATCCATAGTACTCTTTCCTCTTCTTCGTATTTGTTTAATAATTCTTTACAATACATAAAAAAACTATCTTCCGGGTAGTTATCGTCCTCTAAAAAGATTGCCTTTTCCTCATGTTCAAACACCCATCTTGCGCCAAAACCAATATTCTCTAGTACTCCTCGATTTGTCTTTGCATAATTTCTAACAATTTCACAATTCCAATCTATTAAATTTTCCACAAACCTTCTGCAATCATTGCATTCTTGTATCTCACTATCGTTCCGTGGTCCATCAGCAATTAGATACATTTTCTGTGGTCTTACCTTTTTAATTTGCTCGATAATACTCCTAAATCCGGATGTTCTTCTAAACATAAATAAAACAATAGGTATATCAAACATACAATCACCTTCTCATTAATGATAATCATCTAATAAGTGTTTCTATAAAACTATTTATTTCATTTATATAAGAATAATAGAGAAATTTTCTGCTCCTATAGCACTTATCTTTTACTCTATGCAGTTCATATGCATCTAAATGAATTATATGTACTAATTGATCCGCAATCGTATCTTGCTTCTCTATATCTACAAAATAACCCGTATCTCCATTATTTATATATTTGTCCAAATCACTTGTTCTGGTTGTTATAACCGGAGTACCACATGATATACTCTCTACTACTTTTGTCGGAAATCCTGCCATTGTTGCACGATTCTTTTCCCGAAGTAAAATAGTAAAATCAGCCTTATTAATTGCTCTTTGGACAGTTTTCATAGCTACTTTTCCATGAAATTGGATAGTGTCTTCCATTCCCTTCAATATTTCGCTATCCATAGGATATGCTGTAAGATATTGTTCTTTTGTTACGCCATAAATGTCAAATACAACATTGCAACCTCGCCTTATAGCCTCAGCGAGACTACGTACCGCCAAATCCAATCTATCTTTAACTTTATCCGGGTGCTTTACTTGTTTTCCTAATCTAAACGGTATACCCGCATAAACTATAGTTATAATAGCGTTTCTTCCTTTGTTTTCCTGAAATTCCGAAACAATTGGCGGTATTACTACAGTTTTGCATCCTTTTCCTTTATAATAATTAGACAGGTAACTGCTTATGGCTATTATTCCATCACTTTTTTTGTTATATACTGCTTTCTCCAGGTAAGTGTCTATTGTCTTTATTGCATTAAAAATCAGATTTCCACCACTAGCTGGTAACCAGTCTACAACATCAGAAACAAGTATAATTTTTTTCTTTTTACAGAATCTGATTAAACTTCTGTCAAATACTGCTAACCCTGGAGAACCGTATCTTACTATAATCCTTGGCTCTCCTACCTTTTCAATGACAGTATTTATATACTTTATATAATTCCCTATTTTATAAATGTTGTAGTTGGGAAAAGCATAATACTCTATGCCTTCCTCGTAGCAGAATGGATATTCAGAATTATCATTCCCCTTACCAATAAGCACGACTCTATATCCAAGCCTTTTAAATATGAGTGCATTTCCATATACTCTTTTCCCTGCCGCATTTGCTTCTGGTTCTCCAAAATTGCCCAAATATATAATCAGCTTTTTTTTCATCAACTTCCCCTCGCTACTTGTGATTTATATAGCTTCTAACTATCTCATTGTATCTTTTTCTGTTCAATTTACTTGATAAGTACATCTCGATGCTCGACATATTTAAGCGCTTTATATACCATTCCATATTTCGCATTTTCTTTCTACCTTCTAGATATACCTGCAAATCTCTTGATCGCTTCTTAATATATTCATCTTGATTGGCATACAAAAAACTTGACCATTTTTTTAGTTTAACCAAAATTTCTTCATCAGGTTGATAACAATCCTCCCTAAATGAGAATGGAACTGGTTTGTAATTTATAATATGGTTATTTTCAATTTCCATAAGAAGTATAAACGATTCCATATTGTCTTTAGACAATCTTATCAATGGTTCTTTAGACTTATAAGTATATACATCATCAAAACAAAAATTGCCAAGGCTATATGCGACAATGCTATTTGACACTTCTTCGATGCCTTGGATAACATGTGGATGGTGGCCATGTATAATAATTTTTTTATCTTTACATAGTTTTCTAGCAACCTCTAAATGATCAAAATTGGGATAATGAACATGTTCTTCTCCCCAATGAATAGAGAGAACCGGTAACATATCATTAGTTATTACTTCAGTTACTTCGTTTTCAACTGCCGAGGGATTAAATACATTTATACATGGTTTTTTTACTCCTAGACCCTTACCATTAGTTGAATAACAGCAATAACCCATAAGTGATAACTTGTTTATATTATCCCGAATAACTGCAGTTTTTCCATTAGCACCAAACCACTTTATTCCAGCACGATCGAGAGTATCTATGGTTTCTTGTAATCCATGGATTCCATAGTCAAACATATGATTATTTGCTAATGAAACATGAGTTACATTAAGATATTTTAGTATTTCAACATCCTTGGGATTCCCCTTTAAATAAGCAGATTTTCCACCTATGGTTTTCGTATGCGTTGTCAACGGGCTTTCCAAATTACCAACCACGAAATCACAAGATTCCAAAATATTTCTTGTAAATCTGAATTTTCGCTGATATAAAGTTGTTTCAGTTGTATTTTTTCCAAATAAAGCAATATCACCAAGAAAAGCGATTTTCAACTGTACTACCTCACTTTCTCTATAACTATCTTGACTATCTCATCTGGAACTATAACTGCCTGTTCATGCCATATGTGGTTTCTATCGACATATGCACCTAAATCCTTTTGAACCTTGTAGTCAAAACCGTAACACATTTCGATTATTTTCCCTTTTCCTGACTTTTTATCCACAACAAAATCAAAGCCCACGCAATCCATATTCAATCTTTTTGCTGCATCGAAAGCCGTATCTATTACATCATTAGTCAATAAAGTACGGTCATAGTAACAGTCTCCGCCACCAGAAGCACGAAAGTCATTTTTTCGTACATTTCTTGCGCAAAAAGTCATCTTATCTCCAATAACGACAACTTTTAGATCGTAACCATCATTTGGAATATATTCTTGGAAATAACAATATCCCTTCTCAATTGGCATCATTTTTGCGTGCGCTCTTGTATTTAAAAACTCAGGTATTTTTTTTATGCGAGCAATAACCATAGACAAATCTTTTGACGATTGAATTTTTGAATAAGCTTTATACGCTAAACTTGGCGCGGGATCAAATCCTTTGCCAAACATTCTTTTGACATACCTGACTGCCTCTTGAGCATTACGTAATAGCTTTACATTATTCGCTCCAGAACCACAACGCAATTTTGCAACGATAGGGTACTCAGCTTTATGTCTAACCCACTCTAAACATTCATCCTCAGCATAAAATACCCAATTGCGAGGAATCTCTGCTCCGATTGACTCAAATGCATACATTTCAGCTATTTTGTCATCAAAATGCCAATTCATACCAGGATAGGGAAATGTCTCTAATCCCAAATTATCTGCAATTTGGATAATATTACGCGCTTCTAATAAATCGGCTATTACAAAATTACTGTAATTCCACAACAATGCTGAATAATTCGGAAGTTTTTTTACTACATCGCTTCTATAACAATCTACAATTTCAAATGGTATATTATTTTCTCTGCAAAATTCTATAAATCTAGGAGTCCACGATGTTGAATGATTAAATATTTTTTTATTTTGGCATATAGCAATAGGTTTCATGCTTTATCCTCCTCGATAAGCTTAATAACAATCTTTTCCTGATAATTCAGTAAGCCCACCTATTATAGATTATCCCTATACCACTTAATCGCAGCCTTAATTCCTCTCTCAAAGCTCCATTCCGGATCATATCCAAGCATTTCTTTCGCTTTCCTAATATCAGCATTACTATGCTTGATATCTCCTGCTCTGTCCGGGCCAAACTTTGGCTCAATATTCACATTAAGGGCATCTGTCAGGTTATAATAGATATCAATCAGGTATTCTCGACCACCATAAGCAATATTGAATGCTTCTCCTGCCACTTCACGTGATGCCAGGCATGCTTTCAGGTTGGCTTCAATAACATTATCGATATACGTGAAATCTCGACTTTGCTTTCCATCCCCATTAATTGTTGGCTGCTCTCCGTGCATCATCTGTTTGATAAACTTCGGAATAACTGCTGCATAAGCTCCGTTTGGATCCTGACGGCGGCCAAATACGTTAAAATATCTAAGGCCATATGTATCCAGACCATAATGGCGTGTATACTGCTTCGCCCATTCCTCGTTACACATCTTTGTTACAGCATACGGAGATAAAAGGTTCCCCTCCCTCCCTTCCTTTTTGGGAAGATTCGGTTCATCACCATAAACCGAACTGGAGCTTGCATATACAAACTTCTTTACACTATTCTGGCGTGCCGCCTCCAGCATGTTCAATGTTCCCTGTATATTATTTGCACAGTAAAACAGGGGCATTTCTATACTTCGGGGAACCGATCCCCATGCCGCTTGATTGAGCACATAATCCACACCTTCACAGGCTTTCATACATGTATCCAGATCTTTAATATCACCTTTTATAAACATATAATTAGGGTTGTCCAAAAACAGATTCACATTCTCCCGTTTGCCAGTTGAAAGGTCATCCAAGCAACGTACTTTATATCCCATATTCAATATCGCTTCACACAGGTTAGAGCCGATGAAGCCTGCTCCACCTGTGACAAGGAAGGTACTCCCTTCCGGAAATTTCAGATTCTCATATCCCATGATTACAACCTCCAATAGCTATATCCCGCACCCTCATATTCTTTCCTGTCGAGCAGACCTTTCAGATCAAGAAGTACTTTCTTTCCTTTTCCAAAAAAACCATCCATCTGCTCCATAGTAAGTGCGGAAAACTCGGTGTGTGCCACTGCCAATACCACAGCATCCATATTCTTAATCGCTCCAATTGTTATAAAATCCACGCCATACAAATGTTTCGCCTCAGCAGCATCTGCTGTGGGATCCGCAATCTCCGGATTAATACCGTACTCTTTCAGTTCCCTCACAATATCAATGACTTTCGTATTCCGGGTATCCGGGCAATTCTCTTTAAAGGTAAATCCCAAGATTGCAACCTTCGCACCTTTTACAGCCTTATCTGCAGCAATCAGGTTCTTTACCACGTTCTCCGCTACATACTTACCCATATCATCATTAATCCTTCTTCCGGAGAGGATTATTTGGCTGTGGTATCCCAATTCTTCTGCTTTATAGGTTAAATAATATGGATCCACACCGATACAATGGCCACCTACCAAACCGGGGTAAAATTTCAGGAAATTCCACTTCGTTCCCGCTGCTTCCAGAACGGACTTGGTGTCAATCCCCATCTTGTTAAAGATGATGGACAGTTCATTCATAAAAGCGATATTGATATCACGCTGACTGTTCTCAATTACCTTTGCGGCCTCAGCCACCTTAATGCTTTCTGCTCTATGTACTCCAGCATCTACGACAATCTCATATACCTTAGCAACGGTGTCGAGTGTCTCCTCATCCATACCAGACACAATTTTTGTAATTGTCGAAAGCCTATGTACTTTGTCACCAGGGTTAATGCGCTCCGGCGAGTATCCAATTTTAAAATCCACGCCACATTTTAATCCAGACTCACGCTCTAAAATAGGTACGCAAATATCTTCAGTTACTCCTGGATATACTGTAGATTCAAAGACAACAATGCTACCTTTGGTCAAATTTCGGCCAAGAATCTCACTGGCTCCCTCCACTGGTGTAAGATCAGGAGTGTGGTCGTCATTGACGGGGGTAGGAACCGCCACTATGTGGAATTTGGCTCTCATCAAATCCTTTTCATTAGAAGTAAACTCCACAGTTGTATTCTTAATCACATCATCTCCAACCTCATTTGTTGGGTCAATTCCAGACTTATATGTTTCAATCTTTGCCGCATTCAGGTCAAAACCAATTACCTTTACACCGCGCTTAGCGAATTCTACTGCGATAGGCATCCCCACATATCCCAGTCCTACTAAAGAAAGTGCTTCTTCCTGATTTTTAATTTTTTCGTAGAGTGACATTCTGTAATCCTCCTACAACTCATTCATATATTTTTCTATGATCACACTTCGATCAAACTCTTTCTCCATTTTCTTTCGCCCACAAATCCCCATCTGTCTCTTAGTCTCATGTGGTAGATTTATAAACTTACGCATCGCATTAACCAAGCTATTGATATTCCGGCATTCAAAGCCGACACCTGTAATATCTTCTTCAAAGGTTTCTTTACATCCAGGAATACTACTTGCTAATACGGGGCGGGCACTTGCAGCAGCTTCCAAAAGAACATTAGCCATTCCTTCATGATAGCTTGGAAGTACAACCGCATGAGCAGCTCTAAGGTATGGAACTATATCCATTTGTTCTCCATGCATCGACAAATATTCCTGCGCATTAAGCTTTTCTAGCTCTGTCTTGTAGTCCTCTTCACAGAAACCTACAAGATCAACTTTCAGATTTTCCCCTTCACCTCTTAGTATTCTTGTTGCCTGAACAAGTTCAGCTACTCCCTTATCTTCCATCAAACGTCCAACAAATAAAAATCTAATGCAGTCGTCATTTTCCGGATATTCCAGCGGTTTCCACTGAGATAAATTGACACCTGATCCCGGTATAAGCTTTAATTTATCTGTTGCTATATTATTCTGTTGAAAGAACTTTCTGTTTTCTTCATTCTGAACAAATACCGTTTTTACGTTTTTAAATGCCTGCCTATAAGCAAATATGATTGCTTGTTTTACAATCCCACCTTTTTCCACCGCTGTGCCAAGTCCAGTAATATTAACTACAATAGGGACTTTTCCTGCTACCATAGCCCCATATAAATTGGGCTTAATTGTATAAGAGAATATGATATCTGGACTTATATCTAAAATTAGCTTTCTGTAGTAGACAAGCAATCCTATCTCATTGATTGGATTCATTCCATGCCTATCCATTTTCACTTCTACATACCTGCACCCCATTTCTTTTAGCAAATCAATGCGCTGCCCGTATGGAGAAGAAATGACGACTTCATATCCTTCTGACAACAGCCTCTCCACAAGTTCACGTCGAAAGTTATAAATAACCACATCATGATTAACCAAGAATAGCACTTTCTTTGGATGTATATTACTATCCTTGGTGTTATACTTTATATTTTGCATAACATCATCTTCTGTTCTACGGATACTTTCCTCTACCTCTACCTTCTGGTAATCTAATCCCTCATATTTACTAAGACTTTGATCATACACCATGTTTCCAAAAGCTTTATTTACCAGTCCATTAACCTTTCCCGGAATCTTACTGGCTATATAAACGGCAGGATTGAGAAAATTAATAGTCTCTATCTTTCTTCCAGAGACCTTCGCAATCTCTTTTACCATCTCACTAGTCTTAGTCCATTCCCCATTTTGGGGAATCAAGACAACAGCGTTTTGTCGGAACTCCTTCACCAGCATAATCTGACACAGGAATTCACATAGATTCTCTATATAAAGCATAGAACGCTCATTATCCACATTCGGAAAAATAGGGGCTTTTTTTGCAATCTTTACCAATGTAGGATAATTCCCCTTACTACCCTTTCCGTAAATCATAGGAGGACGCAGCACTATCACTTTGAAGTTTTTATCTGCTAACTCTCGTACACCTACATCTGCCTGAAGCTTACTGTCTCCATAAAAGTTCGCCGGCGCAGGAACCGTATGCCTGTTAACTACCTTCTTCTCCCCATAAGGAGCAGATTCTCCGTACACAATCATGGACGACATAAAAACAAACTCTTTCACACCCTCTTCTTTCGCTTTTCGGGCAACCTCTAATGCCAAATCAGTGTTGACGGCATAGTACTTCTCTTTTATCTCGTTGGATACATTTCCAACATCAGCATGAGCAATTCCTGCTACGTGGTAAACAATGTCGTAGTATGAAAAGTCATATTCCTTCCAGTCAGAATTCAACATATTTAAGGCATCAACGGAAAAGCTATCTGGATAATGCTCCTTAGCATAAGAGCGAAAAGCTTCTCCTATATAAGAACCAGCTCCAGTAACAAGCACACGCTTGTAGGCGTCATCGTTAACCTCAACAGGCTCACCAAAGCCAATGTGACCTATCAGTTCCTTATCACTTTTCCCCTCTGTATAATGACGACCAATAGGTTGTTTTTTTAACTCTCCTACCCCACCCTCAACCATGCTATCATCTTTTCTAAACACATGAACGCTCCCCAGAAAACACTTGATATCCATCCACGGCCCCATTCTTGACACATATTCTCCATCCAATCTCGCCTTATCAGGTATCTCCAATTCATCCCGCCCATTAATCTGTGCCCATCCGGTCAATCCCGGCTTAACATCGTTAGCACCGTATCTGTCTCGTTCAGCTGTCAGAAGATCCTGATTCCAAAGACCTGGTCTGGGGCCTATCACTGACATATTTCCAATGAAGATATCCCAAATCTGAGGAAGCTCATCCAAACTGTGTGCTCTTAAAAATTTTCCGACCCTTGTTATGTACTGCTCAGGATTCTCCAGCTGATGTGTAGGCACATCATGTGGTGTACACATCTTCATGCTTCTGAACTTATGTAATTTAAAATATCTCTTGTTTTGGCCTACTCGTTTCTGTGTAAACAGAACGGGACCTGGGTCTTCTATCTTAATAGCGAGAGCAATCACAGCAAAGACAGGAGAAAGAATTACAAGGCCTCCGAATGACAAAACTACATCTATCGCCCTCTTAATTCTCTTCTCATAAAATCCCGGTTTATACTCTGAGTCTCCTACTACCTCCAGATGACCCTTTATGCCATCCGCATTCTCTTTATCATTTTCATCTTCAATAAGGACAACTTTCTTACCCTCAAACGGATTTTTCTCTTCTTTATCATCTTCATAAAAAGAAGATGGCTTTTTCTTTCTAGCAAGAATACTCATGCCTATAAAGACAACACCTATAATTGATGCACCAATTCCTATAAATTTCTTGCTTCGTTTCTTGTTAATAGACATGACTTCCTGCGCTCCTTTTAATATTTTTGAGTACGGTAGACATCCAGTTTGTCTCGTAGGCTTCTTTTACATATTCCAGCTCAGGGCCATGCATGGTCGGGCTGGAAAGCCACACTTTATTTTGGAATTTCTCCATTTGTCTTTTTCCTTTCATTTACCATTGACCGATTTTATGGGCAACTTGTCCCTTTTTCTTAATACGTTCTTATACGAAAAAAGCCAATGAACAGTTCTTTCAAACGTCCATTAGCTGATCTTCTTCCAGTCTAATACCAAATTTTATTGTTCTCTTTTCCCCCAGCAGCTCTCTTTCTATGAGAACATACCGTTTCCTCACTCTTTGTCTGACCACGTTTTTCAGATACAGCCCCACGGCTCCCTCAGCGCTGATGATCTGTTTTTCATCATCTACCTGCACAAGTGATCTTCTCACTATGTGCCCCTCGCTCTGGATATCCTCCAGGAACTTCTGCTCTTCCTCTGACACTGGAAGGAATGTCTCCCCATCCTCCTTCAGAAGTTTTGTGAGCTTCGGCACCTTTTTCAGATCAAAATACATGTCCTTGGGAGTGTCTGTATCTACAAAAAGATAGCCGGGAAACATAGGACAAAGATAGATCTCCCATCTGTCTTCCGACTTTCTTGCACTCTCCATCTTTATATAGAAGCATTCTGTATAATGGTCACGGGGAACCAGTTCTCTGATCATACAGGCAAGTTTTTCCTCATCGCCCGTCCTGGTCTGTATCACATACCACATATGTATTTTTGCTCCTTTAGGGTATGCTTCGCCATATCCGCAGTTTTAAAAAAATAAAAACTCCGAACTGGCATGCATACGGATATTACAAAAATCCCCATCTCCCATGGCACTGACCACAGAAAACAGTTCTGATCTTCGTGTTTGTTCTAAAATGATCTGTCTTAGCTTTTGGAAGTGATCTCAAGGCCTGCCTGCACAGGTTTTTCCATTCCCTGCATGGGCATCTCGATATTTGCAAGACGTTTATGACGGTCTATCTTCCGGATCCGTCTCTCCATGCCTATAAGGGGACCTGCGACAATGTGGGTAATTCCGTTCTTTATATAGCCCTGGGACATTTTCAGATGATGCTCCTGTCCTCCCAGTCTTTTAAGAAAGGCTTCCTCTTCCGGTGTTACTTTGACCAGCAGGCTACCATCCCCCTGCCTCTTTATAGAAGCACAGTATAACTCCAGCTGCTCTGACAGAGCTTCCGGGTCTGCAGTTTCCAGAAAGATGCAGTCCGGAAACATGGGACTTCTCTCAGTATGCCAGCTTCCCTCGTACCGTTTCATCCGATCGTACGTAAACGTAAAAATATCATGCAATACCTGTCCAGATATATGCTCCCGACAGGATTCCATGATCTCTTCTGACTTTCCCGGATTGCATTTCAGTACGAACCACATAAAACCACTCCTCATTGTTTCGTAGAATACATAGTTCTTGGAAATTCAGGAAAAGGCTACAACATATAGTGTGA
>NZ_CAUGIN010000024.1:0-41814 GCF_959599685.1 Lachnoclostridium phocaeense | reverse complement strand
AATCGGAGCCTATTTTTTAGGCTTCGCTTTTTCATAACTTATTTGACACTACCTTCTCTCCTTCTGCTTTCCTCCTCTGCTCTTACGCGTCCTTCTCACTCTCCACAAACGCCTCATACTCCGCCGCTGTCAGCAGCTCCTCCCGGTCAGAGATGTCTTTAACTCTGACAAACCAGGCGTCGTAGGGCGCCTCGTTGATGGACTCGGGCGCGTCCAGGAGCTCCTCGTTCACCGCGCTCACCACGCCGGTCACCGGGGAGTACACATCCGACACAGCCTTGACAGACTCCACGTCCGCAAAGCTCTCGCCTGTGGTCACCTCGTCTCCCTCCTCCGGGAGATTGACGAACACAAGGTCACCCAGCTCAGACTGGGCGTAGTCTGTCAGTCCTATGAGGACCTCCTCGCCCTCCTCTTTTACCCACTCGTGTGATCTTGAATACAGCAGTCCTTCTCTTAATTCCATGATCTTCTCCTTTCACTCTCTGTTTTCTATTTGCTCCTCTTGTAAAACGGAAGGGACACGATCTCGGCTTCCACCCGACGTCCTCTCACGTCCGCCTCCACCTTTGTCCCCGGCTCTGTGCAGTCCGCATCCACCAGGGCCATGGCCACCGGGCAGCCAAGATAGGGGCAGTGGGTGCCGGAGGTGGTGCGGCCGATGAGCCGGTCACCCAGGTATACGTCCTGATGCTCTCTTATGATGCCCCGGCCGGTCACTCTCAGTCCGATGCGCTTTCTTGCCGGTCCCCCCTTCTCCTCAAGGGCCCTCTTTCCGATGAAGTCCTCTTTTCCCATCTTCACCGCAAATCCCAGACCTGCCTCAAGGGGTGTCACCTGGTCGTCCATCTCATGTCCGTAGAGAGGCATGGCCGCCTCCATCCGGAGAGTGTCTCTTGCTCCCAGGCCGCAGGGGATCAGTCCCTCCTCCTCCCCGGCCGCAAGGAGAGCATCCCACATCTCCTCCGCCCTTTTGCTGTCCAGATAAAGTTCCACTCCGTCCTCGCCGGTGTATCCGGTCTTTGAGATAACGCAGTGAATCCCCGCCGCCTCCGTGTCAAACACGGCGTGATAGTACTTCTTCGGGATATTTTCCTCTGCTGTGACCTTCCTCAGGATCTCCATGGCCTTCGGCCCCTGGAGGGCCAGCTGGGCATACTGGTCCGACACATCGGTAAATGTCACCTCGCCGAACTGATGGTCCAGCATCCACTGGTAGTCCTTGTCCCTGTTGGCCGCGTTGACCACGATAAAATAGTCCTCATCGGCCTTTTTGTACACGATCAGATCGTCCACCGTGCCCCCCTGCTCATTGCACATGGGGCTGTATCTGGCCTGACCGTCTGTCAGATCGTCAAAATTGTTGGTCAGCATCATCTGCAGGTTGGCCAGGGCGTCCTTACCCTGGCAGAGGATCTCCCCCATGTGGGACACATCAAAAAGCCCCGCCCGGGTGCGCACTGCCATGTGCTCTTTGATCACGCCCTCTTTGTACTGTACCGGGAGAAGATAGCCCCCAAAGGGCACGATCTTCCCGCCCGCCTCCACATGTGCCTCGTAGAGCGGTGTTTTCCGTTCCATTTCTCCTTTTCCTCCTTTGCCAGACTTTTTTATTGATGAGACAAATGAAAATAAAAAGGGAGAGACCGTCTTCTTCCCTTGAAACCAGTCTCTCCCTGTCCGTTCATCCAGAGCCTCGTCCAGATCGTAACACCTGTCTCATTAAATCTGGCTCTATTATAAACGCCCCGGAATTTTCTGTCAATAATTGTTTTTTATTTGACATTTCGTGCAATTGTTTATTTTTTCACAACTATACAGTTTTTATACATTTGCCCGGTATGCCTCGTCAGCAGTGTACACGTCAAAGCCGCTTCCCTTCAGGATATCGATCACTCTTCCCGGCTCATCGCTCTTGAGCACTGCCGCGGCGTCGCTTCCGTTGGCAAAGGCGTACATGTACTCAATGTTGACCTCGCCCTCCACAAGCTGATGCATGGCCTTTGAGAGAGAGCCTGTGGCGTGGGGCACACGAAGAGCCACCACATCCGTCAACATGGCTGTGATCCCCGCCTCCTTAAGGACCATTCTTCCCTTGTGGGGGTCAGAGACGATCATGCGGAGCATACCATATTCGGACGTGTCTGCCAGGCTGAGGGCCACAATGTTTACGCCGCCCCCTGCCAGCGCTGCCAGCACCTCGTCCAGACGTCCTTCCCTGTTCTCCAGAAATACGGATAACTGCTGTACTGTATTACTAATTCCCATGATATTCCCCTCCTTTTTACATCTGCCTGTTGTCGATGACGCGTTTTGCTTTGCCTTCGCTTCTCTGGATCGTCCTGGGCTCCACCAACTTCACCCGGACAGATACGCCAAGGGCCTGCTTCAGCACGGCTGCCACTTTGTTCTTCAGTTCGTCCAGCTTGCGGATCTCGTCGGAGAAATATCTCTCGTCCACTTCCACCATGACCGTGAGCACATCCATGTTGTTCTCCCTGTCCACGATCATCAGATAGTGCGGAGCCACGCCGCCGCCCATGGACAGAAGGGCTGACTCTACCTGGGTTGGGAATACGTTGACGCCGCGGATGACTTTCATATCGTCGGTACGGCCTGTGAACTTGTTGATCCTTGCCAGCGTTCTTCCACATTTGCACTTTCCGTGGTTAATGCTTGTAAGGTCCTTTGTGCGGTAGCGGATCAGCGGCATTCCCTCTTTGGAGAGAGTTGTGAACACCAGCTCGCCTGTCTCGCCGTCCGCGCAGGGCTCATAAGTTGCAGGGTTGATCAGCTCAGGATAGAAATGGTCCTCATATACGTGAAGTCCCTCGTGATGGATACAGTCCAGGGCCACGCCGGGTCCTGTGATCTCACAGAGACCGTAAATATCAAAGCAGTTGATATGGAGGATATTCTCAATCTTCTTTCTCATCTCCTCCGTCCAGGGCTCTGCGCCGTGGATACCTGCTTTGAGCTGCATGTGATCCACAAGTCCCGCCTCCTGGATGGACTCCGCCAGGTAAAGGGCGTAGGAAGGTGTGCACGCGAAAGCAGTTGCGCCGAAATCCTCCATGCACATCATCTGTCTCTGGGTATTGCCTGCGGACATAGGAATTGCCATGGCTCCAAGCTGCATGGCGCCGTAATCCAGCCCCAGTCCTCCCGTGAACAGCCCGTACCCGTAACAGATATGAATGCGGTCCTCACTGGTGATGCCGGCCATGGTCAGGGCTCTGGCCACGCACTCGCCCCACACCTCCACGTCATACTTTGTGTAGGAGGCCAGGGTCAGCTTGCCTGTTGTGCCGGATGTACCCTGCACCCGGGCGATCTTCTCCTGAGGCACTGCCAGAAGACCAAAGGGATAATTGTCCCGCAGGTCCTCCTTTGTGGTGAAAGGCAGCTTTCCGATATCCTCAATTCCTCTAATATCGCCGGGCTCCACACCCTTCTGCTGCATTTTCTTCCGGTAGAAAGGTACGTTCTCATACACTCTCTTTACCTGTTTTACAAGTTTCTCGCTCTGCAGGGCGCTCATCTCATCCCTGCTCATACATTCGATCTTCGGATCTCTGATCCTTTCCTGCCAATTTTCTAATGATACTCCTGCCATTTTTTCTATACTCCTATTCTTAATTCTTCCGGTACAGCCAGGCCTACAGGTCTGACTCATCTACCATCTTCACATCTGCATCCTTAAGAATGGAAGCTGCTTTCTCATAATCGTCGGTGCTGAAAACCAGAACCGGAGCGCGTCCTTCGCGGATGACAAATGAATAAATGTAGCGCACATTTATACCGTTCTGCGCGAGTATTGCCAACATCTGATTGAGATTGCCTTTTTTGTCCTCAAGCTCCACGCCGATGACATCGGTAACCCGTACGACAAATCCCTTCTCAGTAAGATAACCCTTCGCCTCTGCTGGCTTATCGACTACGAGACGAAGGATACCAAACTCCGGAGTATCAAAAGACGCGACGGCCCGGATGTTGATATGCGCTTCTGTAAGTTTTGACGTAACTTCCATCAGGCTGCCCGGCTTATTCTCCACGAAAACTGATAGCTGCTTGATCATGCGACACCTCCTTTTTTCTGGTTCCTGTTTCTATATCATCTTGCAGTAAGGTGATATCCTGTGTCAAATGCTTTCTTATTGATCTCTATTGTCTTTGGCGGCACAGTCTTCTCAATGACGCTGTACCAGTCCTCTTTGCTGAAATCCATGTGCTGCGCGGCCACGCCCAGCACGATCAGATTGAACACCTTCGGATTGCCCAGCTTTCTGGACTCCTCCGTGGCGTTGACCGCATACACTTTGTGGTCCTTTCCGAGATCCTCCAGAATGCTCTCCGGGTAGGACGCATTGCCGATCACCACAGGCATGGGATCAATGCGCCAGTCGTTGACCACAAGGACGCCGTCCTTTTTGAGGAAGTGGGCATACCGCAGGGCCTCCAGCCTCTCAAAGGCAATGATGACGTCCGCCTGTCCTTCCTCCACGATGGGCTCCGCCACCTTGTCTCCGTAGCGCACAAAGGTAACCACGCTTCCGCCCCTCTGGGCCATGCCGTGTACCTCCGACAGCTTCACATCATAGCCTCCGGCAATGGCAAGCCCTCCCAGCACGCGGCTGGTGAGCAGTGTTCCCTGCCCGCCCACGCCGACGATCATAATATTTTTCACAGCCATTATCTGTCGCCCTCCTTCACCAGTTCAATGGCATCGAATTTGCACAGTGACTCACACAGTCCGCATC
Source organism: Lachnoclostridium phocaeense (assembly GCF_959599685.1). NCBI lineage: Bacteria > Bacillati > Bacillota > Clostridia > Lachnospirales > Lachnospiraceae > Lachnoclostridium > Lachnoclostridium phocaeense. Next base: position 37,054 of record NZ_CAUGIN010000024.1, on the reverse strand, counting down.
CGGTGCACATGGTATCGTCAATATGGATGGTTCCATCTGCATTTCTCGTCATGGCCGGACATCCCGGTTTCATGCACATGCCGCACTTCTTACATTTGTCCGCATGAGCCACGTAGAGAGGCTTCTTCGCCTTGGACAGAAGCACGCAGGGCGTCTTTGTGATAATGACAGACACCTCGTCTCTTGCCACCTCTTCCTTGATGGCATTCTCCAGCGTATCGATATCCAGCGCATTGATCTCCTGCACGTGTTTCACGCCCAGCGCCCGGCACAGTCCCGGGATATCAATGGCGTAGGTGGGATCGCCCTGGAGCGTCTTTCCTGTGGCCGCGTGATCCTGGTGTCCGGTCATTCCCGTGGTGGAATTATCCAGGATGATCACGGTTCCTGTCGCTTTATTGTACATCATGTTCATCAGGGAATTGACACCTGTATGTAAAAATGTGGAGTCGCCAATGACGGCTACCCAGTTTTTAATATAATCTTTGCCCTTCGCCTTTTCCATTCCGTGAAGAGTGGAAATGCTGGCGCCCATACAGACGGTGGTGTCCACCACGCTCAGCGGCGCCACCGCCCCCAGCGTATAGCATCCGATGTCGCCTGCTCCGTGGATCTTCAGCTTGTTCAGCACATAGTAGACACTGCGGTGCGGACATCCCGGGCAGAGAATAGGCGGACGGCCCGGCACCTGGGCCGGTTTTTCGATCTGAAGCTCCTCATGGAGAATGGCTTCCCGCAGCATATTGGCGCTGTACTCGCCCTGCACGGTAAAGATCTCCTTGCCGATGGCTTTAATGCCCCAGGACTTCACCTGCTCCTCGATCACAGGATCCAGCTCCTCCACAATATAGAGCGTCTCAACCTTTGACGCGAAATCCTGGATCAGCTTCTTCGGCAGCGGATTGACCATGCCAAGTTTCAGCACGGACGCCTCCGGCAGTACTTCTTTTACATACTGGTAGGGAATACCGCTTGTGATGACGCCGATCTTTGTATCTTTCATCTCCACCGTGTTGATGGAAAGTGTGTTGGCTGCCTCAGCCAGCTCCTCCATCCGCTTCTCAATGACCACATGGCGTCCCTTGGCGTTGCCAGGCATCATGACGTTCTTGGCCGGATCCCGCTCGTAGGGCTTATCCGGCACTTCCTTCCGGCTGCCAAGCTCCACCAGTCCCTGGGAATGCGCCAGCCGGGTGGTGGTCCTGTACACAAAAGGCCGGTCATACTGCTCGCTCAGCTCAAAGGCCAGCTTCATGAACTCTTTGGCCTCCATGCTGTCCGAGGGCTCCAGAACCGGAAGGTGGGCAGCTCTTGCCACCATCCTTGTATCCTGCTCATTCTGGGAGCTGTAAAGTCCCGGATCATCTGCCACCACAATGACAAGTCCCCCGTTCACACCCATGTAGGAGACAGTGTAGGCCGGGTCTGCCGCCACGTTAAATCCTACGTGCTTCATGCAGGACATGGCTCTCGTCCCCGCTATGGAAGCACCGATCGCCACTTCCGTGGCCACCTTCTCATTGGGCGACCACTCGCAGTACAGATCGTCTTTGTACTGCACAAGATACTCACTGATCTCTGTGCTCGGCGTACCGGGATAAGCGGCGGATACTTTCACTCCTGCCTCGTATGCTCCTCTGGCGATGGCCTCGTTGCCGAGCATGATTACTTTCTCTGACTCTGACATTTTACAGTCCATCCTTTCTTAAATCTGTCACTCTCTTTGCCTTCCCCTCAAACCGTTTCAGAGAGTAGGGCGCCACCAGTCTGATCTGGGTGGCAAGGCCGAGCTGGGACTTCAGTCCCTTCCTTATCTTCATCTCCAGCTCGCTGAGCTGGGAGTAGCTGTCAAGCAGCCTGTCGTCTACCAGTTCCACTGTGATGGTCATAACATCCAGCCGGTTCTTCCTCTCCACAAGGATCTCGTAGTGAGGACCGATCTCCGGGATCTGCAGCAGCACTTCCTCGATCTGGGTGGGGAACACATTGACGCCCCGGATGACAAGCATGTCGTCGGCACGCCCCGAGATATTCTCCATCCGCACGGTCGTTCTGCCGCACCTGCAGGGCTCATACATCAGCCTTGTGATGTCCCCGGTGCGGTAGCGCACAAGGGGAAGGGCTTCTTTTCCAAGACAGGTAATGACCAGTTCCCCCTTCTCGCCGGGCGGAAGTACTTCCTCCGTCTCCGGGTCAATGATCTCCGGTATAAACCAGTCCTCATTGATATGCATGCCCGCAAGTTCCTGGCACTCTCCTGCCACGCCTGGCCCGCACAGCTCGCTCATGCCGTAGTTCTGGGTGCAGAGGAAGCCCTCGCCCCACACTTTGTGCATCTCCTCCCGCATGGGCTCTGTCATGCCCTCGCCGCCAAAAAGGCCGATATGTACGTTTAAATCCTTCTCCGGATCCATTCCCTTTGCCCGGATCTCCTCTCCCAGATGAAGAGCGTAGGAGGGCGTCGCCACCAGAAGGGTCACCCCCATATCCTTAAGGAACATGATCTGCTTCTTCGTATTTCCCGACGACATGGGGATCACGGAAGCGCCGATCTTCTCCAGGCCTCCGTGAAGGCCAAGGGCCCCGGTAAATGTGCCGTACCCGAAAGAGATCTGGGCCACATCGTCAGCCGTGGCGCCGCCCATGCAGGCAACCCGGGCCACATTGTTCAGCCACATCTCCAGGTCGTTCCTTGTATAGCCCACCACTGTAGGCTTTCCCGTGGTTCCCGAACTGGCGTGAAACCGCACCAGATCCTTTCTGTCCACGGCAAACAGGCCCATGGGATAATTATCTCTGAAATCCGCTTTATAGGTAAAGGGCAGCTTTGTCAGATCCTCCAGCGACTGAATGTCCTCCGGCTTCACCCCTGCCTCATCCATCTTCTGACGGTACGGAGCAACCTTCTCATAGATATATCGCACGGTCTCCTTCAGTTTCTTAAGCTGAATCGCTTCTATTTCGCTCCTTGACAGGGTCTCTTCCTTCGACCAGATCATGACTTTTCCTCCTTTTTCACGCTTTCGCGTCGTGCTTCCCTTAGTATAGCACATTACTTTCGCAAGTTAAAGCATTAATTTGCGAAAAATTTCAAAATTTATCTTTCAGAAAACGCCTGCCCGTTCATCTTATTACTTAAAAAAATAATACTCCAAAGAGTGCTGAAATACAACTGACTCTCCGGAGTATTCTTTTTACATCCTTATTATGCGATTTATGCCATCTACAGTTTTTCCATCGCTCTTTCTACAGGCTCCGGGCACTCTCCTCAAGCTGGCGCATGGCCTCCTTGATCTCCGCAAGCTGCGTTTCTGTCACTTTGTCCAGGCGGCACTTCATGGTCAGTTTGTTCAGCCTGTTCACATCCGCCTTCACCTGCTTCTTTGTCCCTCTGTCCAGCTCTTTTTTCTTCTCCTTCAGCTTCTGCTCTGTCTCTGCCATCAGACGCTGGGCGTCTCCCAGCACCTCCACCGCGTCTTTCCTTGTCTGGTCCTGTCCGGCGTAAACCTGCGCGTCCCGGATGGCCTGCTGGATCTCATCCTCAGACATACTGTCATTAGAAGTAATGGTGATGGACTGCTGCTTTCCTGTGTCCAGATCCCGGGCAGAAACCTTCAGAATGCCGTTGGCGTCTATATCAAAGGTAACCTCGATCTGGGGAACCCCTGCCGGCGCTGCCTTGATGCCTTTCAGCTTAAATTTTCCGATGGTCTTGTTGTCCCTGGCCATGGGGCGTTCGCCCTGGAGCACGTGGATATCCACAGACCGCTGGTAGGGGGCTGCTGTGGAGAAAATCCTGGAATACCGGGTAGGAAGGGTACTGTTGCGCTCAATGAGGCGGGTGGCCACTCCTCCCACCGTCTCAATGGACAGACTCAGCGGCGTCACATCCAGAAGGAGCAGGTTCTTGTCCGTACCTGCCGCCACAAGGCTGTTGCCTTCCAGCGTACTTCCAAGAATAGCCGCTCCCTTGGCCACACATTCGTCCGGATTGATATTTCTGGAGGGCTCCTTACCTGTCAGCGCCCGCACTTTCTCCTGGACAGCCGGGATCCTGGTAGAGCCTCCCACAAGAAGCACTCGTCCAAGCTCCGCAGGGTCGATGCCCGCGTCGCTGAGGGCACTGTGCACCGGCTGGGCGGTGCGCTCAATGAGATCCCCTATGAGATCCTGGAACTGCCCTCTTGTAAGGGTCAGATCCATATGCAGCATCTCTCCCCTGTGCTGAGTCAGATAAGGCAGCATGACATGGGCGTTCTCAGATGCGGACAGCTCCTTCTTGGCCTGCTCGGCCGCCTCCCTCACCCGCTGCATGGCAGCAAAGTCCCGGGTGAGATCCGCTCCATTTTCCTCTTTAAAACGGCGTACCAGCCACTGGGTGATCCGCTCGTCAAAATCATCCCCGCCCAGGTGATTGTCCCCTGCGGTGGCCAGAACTTCAATGACTCCCTCCCCAATCTCGATGATGGAAACATCAAAGGTGCCTCCGCCCAGATCGTACACCATAACCTTCTGGGGTTCCCCGTGGTTCAGCCCGTAAGACAGGGCTGCGCTTGTGGGCTCGTTGATAATACGCTTTACGTTAAGGCCCGCAATCCGCCCTGCATCCTTGGTGGCCTGCCGCTGGATGTTGTTAAAGTAGGCAGGCACTGTGATGACCGCCTCTGTCACCGGCGTCCCCAGGAAATCCTCCGCGTCTTTCTTAAGCTGCATCAGTACCATGGCGCTGATGGTCTGCGCCTTATAGTCTGTCCCGTCAATACGGGTGCTCCACTCTGTGCCCATATGCCGTTTCACGGAACTGATGGTCCTCTCCGGATTGGTGGCCGCCTGGCGTCTGGCAGCCTCCCCCACCAGTCTCTCTCCCTTTTTGGTGAAAGCCACCACGCTGGGAGTGGTCATACTGCCGGAGGCTCCCGGAATGATGACAGGCTCCCCATTTTCCACGACAGACACACAACTGTTGGTGGTCCCCAGATCAATCCCGATTACTTTTCCCATATTATCTATCTCCTTTCAACCTGTACGCATACAGAAATAATACATCTATCTTATCCTGTCCCGTCAGCACCTGCAGAACATGCAGAACAGCTGAGCCAGACACATTCCCTGGCAGAACCTGCCCATACTCTCCGCGTAATTCTGAAATTCTTCACTGTTCTGCCTGTACTCCGTACCCGACTGGCGCATAATGTCAAGCGTACGCCTGTAGAGAGGTTCTGACGGATCTTTCTCTATGGCTTTCTGGATCTGCTCCACCGCCAGCACCCGGTTGTTCAGACCGTAATTGGCAAGGGCGCTCAGATAGAACCATCTGGCATCCCTGTACATACTCAGGATGCTGTTTAAAGTGTTGCTGGCATACTGGTACTGACCCATATTGATAAAATCAATGGCCTGCCGGATATCGCTGCTGTCTCCCGGGCGGGGCTGGGGACGCTCCGGCTCCCTGCGTCTGTTCCTCCCGGGCTCTCTTCTTATATTTTTCCGGATTATTCAGCATATCATAGGCTTCATTTATCTCATTCATTTTCTCTGCAGCCTGGGGATCGTCGGGGTGCAGATCCGGGTGGTACTCCTTGGCTCTGGCCCTGTATGCCTTTTTAATCTCCTCTTTTGTCGCGTCCCGGGATACGCCCAGCACCTTGTATGGATCGTCCACCATTATCTTTTCTGCTCCTTTCCTGGAAACTTTGCGTAATACTGCTGCCACACACCTCCGTACAGGATATGCCGCATCAGGGAAACATCCTGCACAAGAGGCAGCTTCTCGAAGATCCGCATGGCATTTCCCAGCGGTATTTCCATGATCTCCTTCATCTCTTCCGGCTTCTTACCCATGTAAAACAAAGGATTGTAGCTGCCCTTCTTCCCGTCTTTCTCATAGTCCATGGCCGCATCCATCAGATAGATAAATCTGCCGATCTCATATGCAAGTGTACGCAGACTGTCGCTCCAGAAATCTTCCTCACAGACAAACAGTTCTGACAGCATTTTCCCTGAGCAGTTGATGGCCCTGTCAAAATCCCGGGCTGCTTTTTTCTCCACTTCCTCCAGTCCGGCGGTCCCTTCCGCCACATCCTTCCACTGCCTGGGATATTGTTTTTTCAGCTCCCCGCATTTTTTCTCCAGCATTCCCGCATACCACCGCTGCAGATGCTTTCCCTCATCCTTCCAGTCATCCCGGCATTTATAGTAGGACAGAATGATGGTCATATCTGCCGCGTAGTCTGTAAACCTGTTCCCAGTCTCCTCCTTCCCGCTGAGAGGATGGACACTGCAGCGGAATCTGCCACTCTTTTCCTCCGGTTCATAGAGGGATGACAGAAGCAGGATCAGAAAAGCCATATCGTAGGAGAGGCACAGTCTCTCCACCTGCCCGTACCTCTCCTTCAGATTTCTGCACAGCCCGCAGTAGATACTCTGATATCTCTTCTGTTCCTCTTCACTCAGCTGCTCTTTTGCACATCCGATATATCCGAACATAGACGCCTCCGATCTCCTCCGCTGACAGCCGTTCCCCTGCCGTAACACTGTTGTTTTTCCAAAGATTACTTAGCACATTTCTCCCGGCGTTTCAATAAAACCGCCAAAAAGTTAATAGAATTCACAATCTTTTTATTTTTATCTCCCACCGGGCAGATGCCAAAAAGGCACCCCCGCAGGGATGCCTCTGTCTCTTTTTCATTCTTCGCTTCTTAATTTGTCCCGTCGTGGTATTTGCAGGTGTACTCTTCCAGTTCCACCTTCAGTACCTCCACGGCATTGACCCATTTTTCATCAAAATTATCAAAGTCTTTTCCGGTCTGGTGGCGCATCACTTTCTTCAAGCCATCCAGCTTTTCCTCGAAGGTTTTTAAAACCTGCACCTTTCCGGTGCCGATCAGACTGGCGTAGTAATAGCTGTGACTGCAGGGTTCCTCCGCTTCCATCAGTCCGTGGCGGCAGTCCAGCTCTACGCACACCTCCGGTTCCTCCTTAAGCGCTTCGATCTTTCGACCAACCTTTGCACTGTGGAGATAGAATGTAAGCTTCTCTTCCTGGCAGCTGTATCCAAAGTTCATGGGCACTACATAAATTTTCCCCTGGCTTCCCATGCCGATCCGGCACACCATGCATTCATCGATCATCCGGGTAATCTCACCCATATCTGTCATCTTTCTCTTTGGCCTTCTCATATCCGTCTCTTCCTTTCCCTTCTGCATAACCTTTAACCGGCAGTCCCGCCCTCCCACAGCCAGGCTGCGTATTTATGGCCAGTTTACCACTCTTTCTCCTGTACAACAAGTCTCTGCTGTCATATTCAGGAACAATCTGCATTTTATATTACCAAAAATGTCACCTTACACAATTGACTTTCCAGGAGACATATGTTAATCTTTATATGCTTCATTATGTAAAAATCTCCGGGCGGGGATTTTTTCTTACACTATCTTATAAAATCTTTTTATTTCGAGGAGTGTCTTCCGACATGTCAATACCCCTCACATCACTTTCTGACGTACAGGGCTTCCCCGGGCTCCCGGGTAACTACTCCTTGAAGATAAACACCGGGACAGGAGGATGATTTCCTCTGTTATAATAAGCGTTCACAATAACGGTATATCTGCGGGGCGGCAGAGTTCCAAGAAAAGCAAGAAGCGCCTCTTTTTCTTCAAAACCTGTGTCGCCCCCGCTATAGATACAAAGGCTCATCATCCCGCCTTTTTTCAGAATACGCAGGCCCTGCTCCACAGCTTCCACACTGGTCGAGGGGCTGGTTGCAATGCGGTGATCTCCTCCCGGAAGATAGCCGAAATTAAAGCAGATCACATCCGCACTCTCCGGCCCGGCATACCGTTCCATATGCTGATGGCCGTCCAGGATCAGTCTGGCCCGGCTGTGTACTCCATGTTTTTCCAGCAGTTCCCTTGTCGTCTCCAGGGCTTCTTTCTGAATATCAAAGGCAAGCACCTGCCCTTCATTTCCTGCCATCTGACAGAGAAAAAGCGTATCGTTGCCATTTCCCATGGTGGCATCTATATACAGTCCTCCCCGGGGAGCACGGGACTCCATCACCGCCTGGCACCAGTCAGTGATCCGGGACAAATTCTTCTTTTCCACACGTTTCATGATCCATTTCACTCCTTCCGGACATAAGAATACCGCAAAGGGACACATCATGCAATATCCTCTCTGAAGCAGATATCTGATAAATTCCAATACAGTTGTCCGATGGATTTCCGGTTGATTTCCCGGTTCTGCTGAAGTATTATAATAAGTGGGAGTTTATAAACAGAATTTGTAAGGGGAGATGTATATGAAAGATTGTACTTACTATGATCTTCTTGGCGTTTCCATGGATGCAGATGAGAAAGAGATTGCAGACGCCAAGAATTTTTTAGTGAAAAAAATGCATCCGGACGAAAATATAAACAGTAGTTTTGACACTACATCCTATATTCAGAATGTACTGACCGCCTACCGGATCCTAAGCGATCCGGACAGCCGCAGGGTCTACGACAGAAGGATACGCAATCCTATCCGCAGAGAAACCAGGGCTGAGCGGGAAAGGGAACGGGAAATGAAGCGCACCGGTCCTCTCTCACCGAATTTTGCCCCCTACTGGGAGGCTGCCAACAAACTGAACGGCCTGGTCAGTGAAAGCGCTGTCCTTCTGAAGCCCAGAAAATTCAGCAGGCAGGAGCCGGACGCCGAAAGACTGGCCGCCATGGCCGAGGAAGCTCATCCCCACATTCTTGTATTAAAAGACGGGGAAATACCGCGGCGCTACTGGTTTGCCCACGCCATGAACTGGCTTCTGTTCCAGTGGAGTCAGAACAGGGATCTTCCCTATCCTCTGCTCTACTCCATGTATGACAGCTATCTGGAACAGTGCAAATCTGCGCTGGAAAAGAAAAAGATCACCAGCCAGAACGCTCTGTTTCTGAATAATCTGGACAAACTGATTGCCTACCGGCAGCTCCAGTCCTGACAGGAGGTACTTTATGCCAGAAAAGTTTCGAGACAAAAACGGTCTGACAGAGGAAGAATTCCTGTCACGGTACCAGCCCGGCAACTATCCCCGGCCCTCCGTGACAGTGGACATGCTTATCTTCGCTGCCCCGGGACTTGCTTCTTCCTGTGGCGCAGACGGTAAAATTCCGCCCGCATCAGAACATTTTCTGACTGATGGCACGCTTAAACTTCTTATGGTGAAAAGAGGGGGGCATCCTTGCCTTGGCTGCTATGCTCTGCCCGGCGGCTTTGTAAGTCCCGGCGAAACGGTCATGCAGGCGGCTGCCAGGGAGCTTATGGAGGAAACACATGTGAAAGGCATCCCTCTGCGCCAGCTCTACACCTTTTCAAAACCGGGACGAGATCCCCGCACCTGGGTCATGAGCTGCGCGCACCTTGCCGTTCTGGATACAGGCCAGATCCCCACAGAAGCCGGGGATGACGCCAGCGAGACCCGCTGGTTCACCGTCACACTGAACCGGAAAGGTGAAGACTGCCAGAAAGATCTGCTGTATGAACTTCGTCTTGAAGATGGAGACACGGTTCTTTCTTCCTCTCTCTTTTGTCCCACGGTATTTGACGAGGATTCCTGCATTGCCAGAAACAGTGAAGGGCTGGCTTTTGACCATGGCGCCATGATCCTGTGCGGTCTGAAGGCACTCTTTCACATCTGAGCACACCGGCATATATAAATAGAAAAATAACAAAGCGGGCGCCCGGGCCTTTGCAAGACCCGGGATCGCCCGCTTATTTTCTGCGACTCAACTCTTCCAATCTCCGCTTCATATCATCCAGGAGCTCTTTGTGCTTTCTGGACTCCATCCTCGGGAACGCCTTCACAAAACGCCGGCTGGACTGCAGGGTAGCTCCTGTCAATTCTGCGTAGCGCTGCTTCAGTTCATCATAATGCACCCTAAGCTGTTCAGCACGCTCTTTCGCCTCTTCCGACAGGACATCCAGCCTCTCCTTAGCCTCCCCGGAGAGAGCATCCAGCTGCTCTTTCTTCTCCTGAGCAGCATCGCCCAGCATTTCCGCTTTTTCCATGGCATCCATGACATTTTCGTGGATATTTGTTCCCATTTTATCCGAAAGCTCATGAAGCTCCAGGCCGATCTTCTCCAGCATATCCAGCCGCCGGTTCAGCTTCAGTATACTTGCCGAGGTCACAGCCAGGTCTGCGGCCAGCCCGGCCAGAAGAGCACAGATCAGAGTGATCCCAGCCGGAACGGGAATGACATTGACCAGCTTTGCAATAAGCGGATGGATCCCTTTTACGATCACCACACAGGCTGCTCCCCAGGCAATGGAAAAGGGCAGACACACATACCCGCCGATATTAAGCGGAAGGCCTGTGTAATCCCACCACTGATGGTGAAAGATCCTGTCCATGATATATCCGGTCACACCCTCGATCACCGTCACAAGTACAAGGGAGGACAGATACAGAAGCAAAAGATTATCCTGAAAGCCTGCCAGCAGCGTGACTACAGAGGACACGCCCACTCCGTATATGGGACACAGGGGGCCATTGAGAAAACCCCTGTTGACAAATCTCCTCTCCTTGACTGTGGCAAAAGCCACCTCCGTACACCACCCCAGGAAACTGTATATAAAAAAATAAAGCAGCAATTCATATATCTTCATAGAAATCTCCTTTCGCAAAGCATGGCCTTTCCACACTGCTATTCTCATGAAAAGTCTCCCCTCCCTTTCGGGGAGGCTGACAGGAAAATTATACTCTACGTTGTCAGTCCCGTCAAATAATGCTATAATTGTACCCTAGAAGATAATTTTTCTCAATTAAAGGAGACTTACAAATGATACTGAAACAGGGGAAAAATAACCATACATACCAGGTGTGCAAACTACATACCGAGAAGAAGCTGGAGCGCCGTCTGGAGGCCCTGGGTCTCACGGAAGGCGCTCTGATCACCATTTTAAACAACGACAAGAAGGGCGCGCTGACGGCCAGATTCCGTGGCACCCGCTTTGCACTGGGGCGGCAGATTGCTGACAATATCGATGTGAAGGAGGTGCCGGAAGATGGCAGAAACGATTAATGTAGCCTTTATCGGCAACCCTAACTGCGGAAAGACCACTCTTTTCAACGCCTTCACAGGCGCCAACCTGAAAGTGGCCAACTGGCCCGGGGTCACGGTGGAAAAGAAAGAAGGACGGGCCTCCTACGAAGGGCAGGATTTTCGCCTCATCGATCTGCCCGGCATCTACAGTCTCACTTCCTATACAATGGAAGAGACCGTGTCCAGGGAATGTATCTTAAGCGACGAGGTGGATGTCATCGTGGATGTGGTGGACGCCTCCTGTCTGGAGAGAAACCTGTACCTGACTCTCCAGCTCATTGAGCTGGGAAAACCCGTTGTGCTGGCGCTGAACATGATGGATATCGTGGAGGAGCGGGGCATGGAGATCGACCTGCACCGTCTTCCGGAGATGCTGGGCATTCCGGCCATCCCTGTCTCCGCCAGGAAAAAATCCGGGCTGTCCATCCTGCTCCACGCAGTGGCCCATCACAAGGACCAGGCAAAGCAGAGTCCCTTTATCCACCATCATCACGGAGAGCACTCTGCCCACAAGCATGACCATCATCAGGAATATGCCATGGTTTATGAAGATTACATAGAGGACAAGATCGACCAGGTCATGGACCGTCTGAACAGATCCTATCCGGATATGAGCAACAAGAGATGGCATGCCATCAAATACCTGGAAAAGGACAAAAATGTCAGCGACCAGTATCCTCTGGATCTGTCCGATCTCATTGACCGGGACTACGAGAAGGATATTATTAACCAGAAATACAATTTTATCGAGGAGATCATCCAGGAAGTTCTTGTCAACAAGTCTAAAAACGAGGCACGTACAGACCGCATCGACAGGTATCTCACAAGCAGATGGCTGGGACTTCCCATTTTTCTGGCCATCATGGCCCTTGTATTTTTCCTTACTTTCACCGTGGGCGATTTCCTGAAGGGCTATTTTGAGATTGGGCTGGATGCTTTCTCCTCCCTTGTGTCAAACGGCCTTGCCGCCGCAGGCACAGGGCCCATGGTCACATCCCTGATCGTGGACGGAATCATCTCAGGCGTGGGCGGTATACTGACATTCCTTCCCAACATCTTTATCCTGTTCCTGGCTCTGGCCATTCTGGAGGACAGCGGCTACATGTCCCGCGTGGCCTTTGTCATGGATGATATCATGGGCCACCTGGGCCTTTCAGGCAGAGCCTTCATCCCCCTGCTTCTGGGGTTTGGATGCTCCGTTCCCGCAGTCATGGCCTCGAGAGCTTTGGAGCACCGCAAAGACCGGCTGAAGACGATCCTCATTACTCCCTTTATGTCCTGCAGTGCCAGGCTTCCCATCTACGTGCTGTTCTCTTCCATGTTCTTTGGAAAGAACGCCATGCTGGTGTGCTATTCTATGTACCTGCTGGGCATCCTGGTGGCGATCGTCTGTGCTTTTGTCATCTCAAAATTTGACGGCAGCAAGGCAGAGCAGACCCTTCTCATCGAGCTTCCGGAGTACAAATCTCCCAACGCCCGTACCATTGCCATCTATGTGTGGGAGAAGATCAAAGACTACCTGACAAAGGCAGGGACTGTCATCTTCGTGGCATCTGTCATCATGTGGGTGCTGCTCAATTTCGGTCCCACAGGCTACGTGACAGACATAGGCGCAAGCTTTGGCGCCTGGATCGGAAAAGCCATCGTCCCGGTATTTACGCCTCTGGGACTTGGCTACTGGCAGATCGTGGTGGCACTCATCGCCGGGATCGCCGCAAAAGAGGTGGTCGTCTCAAGCTGCAGCGTACTTTTTGGCATTCAGAACATTACCACATCCCACGGTATGACCGCCATGGCAGCCACGCTGGGGAGCATGGGATTTGGCGCGACAAACGCCTATGCCCTGATGGTCTTCTGCCTGCTCTACATACCCTGCACAGCCACCATCGCCACCATCCGCAGGGAAACAGAAAGCAGGCGTCTTACCGCCTGCTTCGTGTGCTTTCAGTTTGCCGTGGCCTGGGTGATGAGCTTTCTCGTCTACCACATCGGTCTGCTGCTGTAATCCCCATTTTCAGCATCTTTTACTGGATCTTCTTGAGGAGGTCCAGTTTTTTCTTAAAGGGAGCATATCTGACAGGTATATCGATAAGGCAGGACTTCTTCATGATACTCTTCTGGTGGGTAAACGTATCAAAGCTTGCCTTCCCGTGATATCCGCCCATACCGCTGTCTCCCACACCCCCAAAAGGCATATAGGAGGTGGCCAGATGCACCACCGTGTCATTGATGCAGCCGCCGCCGTAGGAGACATGCTTCAGCACGTAAGCCTCCCTCTCCTTTTTCTTTGTAAACAGGTAGAGGGCCAGAGGTCTTGGCCTTGCGTTCACCTGCTCCACCGCTTCCTTCAGGTCATAAAAGGTCAGGACCGGTAGTACCGGGCCAAAGATTTCCTCCTGCATAGCCGGATGCTCCCAGGTGATCTGGTCCAGGATGGTGGGCTCGATCTGGAGGGTGTCCTGCCTGCTTCCCCCGCCGCACACCACATGGGTATCATGGATCAGGCCGAGCACCCTGTCAAAGTGCTTTTGGTTGATCATTTTCGGATATTCTTCATTTCTGCAGGGGTCATTTCCATACATTTTCCGTATCTGCTTTGCCATCTGCTTCAGAAGTTTCTCTTTTACATTTTTGTGGACAAAAAGGTAATCCGGCGCCACGCAGGTCTGACCGCTGTTCAGGAATTTTCCCCAGACGATCCGCTTCGCTGCCAGAGCAATGTCCGCTGTCTCGTCTACAATGCAGGGGCTCTTTCCGCCCAGCTCCAGGCTGACAGGCGTCAGGTAGGCGGACGCTTTCTCCATCACATAGCGCCCTACATTCACGCTTCCCGTAAAGAAAATATAGTCAAACTTCTCATTCAAGAGGGCTTCGTTTTCTTTTCTTCCTCCCTCGATCACATGGACATACTTCGCCGGAAACAGCTCCCGGATCATCCGGCCTATGAGGGCCGAAGTGGCGGCGGAGTAGGCGGAAGGTTTCACCACCGCACAGTTACCGGCGCAGATGGCTCCCACTAAAGGAGCAATCGTCAGCTGGAAGGGATAATTCCAGGGCGACATGATCAGCACCACCCCGTAGGGCTCCGGGTAGATGAAGGATCTGGAGGGGAACTGTGTGATGGGGGTTGGCACCCGCTTTGGCTTTGCCCAGCTCCTGAGATGTTTCAGGGTGTACCGGATCTCCTCCTTGACAATCCCTATCTCTGTGGCGTAGGCCTCAAAGGGGGACTTATGGAGGTCCTGCTTCAAAGCCTCCATGATGTCCTCCTCATTCTGGATGATCCACTTTTCCATCCGCTCAAGCTGCCTGATCCGGAAAGCCACGTTTTTTGTCTCTCCGGTGCGGAAATATTCTCTCTGCTTCTGCATCATTTCCCTGTACTCTGCCATCTTCTCTCTCCTCCTAAGCGCGTATCTGATAATATATTTCTTTCAGCTGGGCTTTCTTCATGATCCGTGGAACCGGATACAAAGGATTAGCCTCCTTTGCCGCCCTCTTGGCCAGCATGTCAATGTCATCCTCTTTGATACCCTCCAGCTTGTCAGGAATGCCCATCCGCCTATTCATGGCCCTGATCTCGGCAATGAACGCATTGGCCTTCTCCTGATCGCTCTCCAGATCCTGTCCGATCTTCACAATGTCAGCCAGCTCGGCCAAAGACATGTGTACCGCACTTCCGTAGGCCTCCAACACATAGGGCAGGATCACTGCGTTTGCCAGTCCGTGGGGAATCCCGTACTCCCCTCCAAGGCTGTGGGCAATGGCATGGACATATCCCACGTAAGCCCTTGTAAATGCGGCACCTGCCAGGAAGGAGGCTTTCTGCATATTCTCTCTTGCCTCCATGTCCGTTCCCTCACGGTAAGCCCGCTCCAGATTCTTAAAGATCAGTTTCACAGCCGTCACACTGTCCTCTATGGTCTGGGCCGTATTGCTCTTTCCTATGTATGCCTCCACCGCATGCGTCAGCGCATCCATTCCAGTAGTGGCTGTGATAAAGGGCGGCAGCCCTCTGGTCAGCACCGGGTCAAGGACCGCATATTTGGGGATCAGCACAAAATCGTTGAGTGCGTATTTCTCGTGGGTCTTCTCGTCTGTCAGCACTGCCGCCAGCGTCGTCTCACTTCCTGTTCCCGCTGTCGTGGGCACAGCTATGAGCAGAGGGATGGGTTTTAATATCTTCAGCTCCCCCCGCATAGAGGATATCTTCTTGCGGGGCCGAGCCACTCTGGCGCCCACTCCTTTGGCACAGTCCATAGGAGACCCTCCCCCGAAAGCAATCAGTGCATGGCAGCTGTGCTCCCTGTAGAGCTCCAGAGCCTCCTCCACATTGGCGATCGTGGGGTTGGCTGTTGTCTTGTCGTACACCACGCACTCGATCCCTTCCTCCCGGATCCACTCCAGGAGCTGGTGATGGAGACCCAGCGCCGCGATCCCGGGGTCTGTCACCAGCATCACATTTTTAATCCCCTTGTGCCGCAGCATGCCGGGGAGTTTTTTCAGGCTGTCTCTCCCTGTGATCATCTTTGGCTTGCGCCAGAAAGGGACAATATCCATAAAAAATTTCATCACCTTCTGAAAAAGTCTGCACCATAAAACATACATCTTCTCTCTTCTCCTTTGTCATTTCTCTTTTCTGAAGTCCGGCCTGGCCGGAACACAGTTCAGGGACAGGCTTTACACAGCCTGTCCCTTCTCGGCCTTTCATTCTCCCGCAGATACGTTCCCTACTTTTTGTTCATCCCGTCCAGATAGGGGATTTCGATAGGATCAATGGGATCTACCGGATTCTCGATCCTGCCCTTCTGCGTTCTCTTCCACTTTTTCAGGAGGGCTCCCCCCTTATTGTAAAACCAGAATGAATAGGGCAGGATCTTATTCATTTTCCCAAGCTTCTCCTTTGTGGTCTTACCGTACAGAGTGCCTCCCGCCTCTATATTGGCCTTCTCCCTTATCAAAGTAATCAGCTCCGTCTCACATGTCACCATCTGGGGCAGGATCGTGTATCCTTTTCCCACACATTCAATCTTGTGTGAATCACTGCCTCCAATCCCCACTTTCTGGTATTTCTGTGCCAGCCTGGCCGCCCTGGTGTTGGACTCCTCCGACTCGCAGGAATTGAACACCTCGATAAAGTCAAACCGCTTGATCGTCTCAGGAGATTTATAATATTTCTTCGTGTTTGTAAAACTCAGATACTTCTCCCCGCAGGGATGAGCCGGTCCCAGTATACCGCCGTGCCGGTGCACAAAATCAATCAGCATCTGCACAGGCATCCCCTTCAGCTCCAAAAGACGCATCTTCACTCCCTCAGGCATGATACAGATAATATGTCCCGCATCACAGGTATCGTACTCAATCCCTTTCAGCACAACAAAGTCCTCGTGCACTTTTCCCTTCAGCTCATATTTCCAGTGCCTGTACCCTTTGTATGTGTCGTGGTCTGTGATAAGCATCCCGTCAAAGCCATTCTCTTTCAGCTTTGTAATATAGTCATCCAAGCTTACTTTACTGTCAAGTGAACCTTCTCTCACATGACAATGCATATCAAGTTTCATCAGTAAGCCTCCTTTGCACTTTAATATGTCCCTTTAACATGATTTTATTATAGCACAAAGAAGGAAAAAAACCAATGCACCGCTCCTTACTGGAACCAGACGGCCATTTACTGCTGCTCTGACAGTCCTCTGCTTGAGCAGTAGATCATCGCCAGTCCAAGGAGGCAGGCCGCCATATACACGGATCCATGTATTCCCGAATTTCCGAAACCAAATATCAGTGATGCCCCTGCCGCCAAAACAAAACCTGCTGTCATCAATAAAATCCGACTTATTCTGTACATAAAAGAACACCTCTCTTCCTATGGGTATACCATAGCAGATGAGGTGTCCTATAAATACGACTCGTTATTTTTCTTCCGTGTTATTTTCTGTCTCTTCCCCGGCATCAAGATCTGTGAGATCATCGTCAAGCAGCATCCTGGCCTTCTCAACTTCCGTCTCCACTGACTTTTCCTCTTTCACGGCTTCAGAAAAACGCTTTTCCTTCTTTCCAACTTCTCTGGACTTCATCATAAACTGAACAACCATTCCCAGTATGGCGAGAGCTGCACATGCCCCGTATGTAATGAGGATATTCAGGTCAAGTCCAGTGAGGGCCGACACCGCCACACCGGACATAATGCCGCCTCCAATGGAAGAAAATACAATGATGATGGGATCCATCAGTATAGCCGCGATCACTGCAAGTACCAGTCCCACGCCCAAGCATATAAGATGGAAGGATAGTGTGCCCGGCATCAGGATCCATTCCAGCGCACCTGCTGTGAGAACCCATATGAAAAGGAACCCTCCCACTCTCCGAAGGATTGCTCCAAGGCAGGCAAACAATACAGCCCCCACGACCGCTGCTGCCAGAACTGCTGCTTCCTGCAGTCCAAATGCAAAAGACAGGGCCAGGCCCGCTCCAGCTCCAAGGCAGACACCTGTTATGGCCGCCAGTATACGGATCAGCTTTAATCCAAAGAAACAGATGACAAGTCCCAGAACAGCAGCAACAACAGCCGGAACTATGCTTACCTGCATGGTCTCCTGTATGCTCTGTACGACCTGCGCCGTCTCCCCATCGGCCAGTTGATACATCATCGACATTAATTCGTCCATAACTTTCTCCTTTGTCCCTTTATTAATTATCCAGAAGTATTATATCATCTTTTTCTTTGCCTGTTAAGTACATATTTTTCCATTCCGGTGCGGCAGACCCTACGCACAATATAGCGCAACGTAAACAGTAGAGACGGGCATCAATTTTATACGAAACTGACACCCGTCCCTACTTTCCTGGTTCAATCATCTTTCTTCCTTTCTCTACACATGTAGTAAAAAATGATTTCTTTTTTATACTGATCTTCTTTAATTTCATCGTATGACCTTTATCTGTCTGCTATAATTTTCCTGATACTAAAATCCTTTTCTCTGATATTTTCATATCCTGAAATAAAATCTTTTCTCAGTACTCTGGCTTTCAAATATCAGCCTTTTTGGATTTCCTTAATTATGATCAGTATAGATAGTTTAATTTTTTGGCGGTCCGTACCTCCTTTTCTTAAACTATTGACTTTGAAATTCAGCTTCTGTCTATAAATCTTCTCTGAGATATCAATTCTTATTATCCACTGTAATAAGTTAATGATTTAGTCTCTTTAAACTTATAGAAATCATCTGTCTTTCAAAGTTAAAATAATAAACCTATAAAAACTTTTTATATTCTATTTTTTATCTCGTTTATTATTTTGTAACTTAATATTAACACCACCCCTTCAATTTGTCAATATATAGTTCGTAATATTTTTTATTTTCTTTTAATTTTCTTATTGTATTAAAATATTCTGACTTTTATCCGCAACATTCCTGTCATATTGTCAAAAAGAAGCCGGAGTTTTCTCCCCGACTTCCTTCGTTATGTTCTTAGTAAGCAACCGAACCTGTATCTGTTCCGTTCACCACATAGTAAACTGCGCCTTCTTCAGGCTTTACATAGAGGTCGATAGACTTGATGTCTGCCACTTTTTTCCCAAATGCTTTTGTCCAGCTCTTTTTAACAGCGGCGATCATGTCTTTTTCTTCCACTTCCCTGCCCATGTACTGAACATAGGTCTTTACCTTGATCTCTTTTTTAGCTGCAGGCTTCTTTGCCGGGGCTTTCTTCTGTGCGGTCTTCTTCTCTGCCGTCTTCGGCTCATCGGCTTTCTTTACAGCGGCGGTCTTTACCGGTGCGGAAGATGTTTTCTCTGTCGCTTCTTTTACAGTCTCTTTTGCAGCAGCTGTCGCAGCAGTTCCAACATTGGTTGATGTCTTCTTTACTGCTTTCTTTTCATCAACTTTTGTTTCTGCTGTTTTTTTTGTAGCCATTTCAATTCCTCCTAGATCTTATTGCTTACAATATTTTTTCTTTATGCCGTTCCTGTTTTAAGTCGTCAATATTATATCACACTCTCCAGAAAATGCAATCTCTCCTGACTACTGCTGTGAAAACTGCCCAATATTCAGATTATTGTCTGTTTGCTCTTAGCATTTCTGCCTATAAAAATCCTGCGTTTTTCCTATTTGGCCGTTGTTATGTAATTGCGGAGCACTGCCGCCACATTGCTGATCGGCATGGTCTGAAGCCAGATCCTGCCCGGTCCGGTGACGACTGTATTGAAGAAGCCCTCTCCTCCAAAGATCATATTTTTCACACCCGGGACAGTCCTGATCTCCATCTTGCAGCTGGCCGTCATGCCGGCCAGATGTCCCGTATCAACCACGATCTGCTGTCCTGCCTGGAGCTCGTACTCCACCACATGTCCGTCGAATTCCGCAAAGACCGTACCGTTCCCGCTGAATTTCTGCATGATAAAGCCCTCTCCGCCGAATAATCCGGCACCCACCTTCTTGTTAAAGAAAATGGACACATCCACTCCCGCCTCGCCTGCCAGGAACGCACTCTTCTGGAAGACCATCTCATTGCCCGGACTGATCTCGAAAGCACGGATAGACCCGGGAAAACTGGACGCAAAAGCGATCATTCCAGCTCCTCCTACAGCCGTATAGTTATTCTGGAACATTGCCTCTCCGGAAAACATCCGGCCAAAAGCTTTTCCTACGCCGCCATTGGTGGACGTCTCCATCTTCATATTGGGAGACATCCATGCCATGCCGCCGCCCTCCGTGATCATCGTCTCGCCGCCTTCCAGTTCACAGATAACTACCGGAAGCGTCTCACCCTGAATTTGATATCTCATAATTTTTCCTCCTCACTGAATAAAGTATTCTGATTTCAGGATACTATCCGGCACTTCGTTCTGTCAATATCAACCTTTCTTTTGTGAAGCGCCCGCTCCTGTCCGGAGGATACACTCAGAGTTCCACCTCAAAAGGAAGGCGGTCCAGGATATCTCTCTGCACGTCTACCCCCGGGTAGGTCTCAATAAGCTTCAGCCCCTTGGGCGTCAGCCGGAACACGCATCTCTCCGTCACGTACAGGACCTTCTGTCCGTTTGCAATGGCCCGTTCCGCCGAGAAGCTGACACTCTTCACCTTTTCCACGAATTTGGGGACAGTCCCCTCTCTTTCAATGGTCACGGTCCCCTTTTTCTGAGAGACCTCCAGCCCTTTGGTATCAAAGGTCAGGCAGAACACCACCGTGGGCGTTTTGGCTGTGATGTTGGCAAATCCGCCGATTCCCGCAAAGGCGCCCGGTCCACGGTGGGCATTGACATTCCCCTGGCGGTCCACCTCCAGGGCTCCCATAAAGCATATGTCCAGCCCTCCGTTGTCGTACAGATCGAACTGGTTTGCCATGTCGTACACGGAGGCCGCCCCTATCATGGCTCCGAACGCCTCCCCCGAGACAGGAAAGCCTCCGATGCCTCCGGACTCAACTGTAAGAGTCACCATATCCAGCATGCCGTTTTTTCGGGCGTGTCTGGACACCATCTCCGGGATCCCGATCCCGATATTGACGATATCGTCCACCCGCAGCTCCTTGGCCGCCCTTCTGCCGATGATATTGCCGGCTGCGCTGTTGCCCCGCGTCTTTGCGGATACTGTATCTATCTTCTCATTCCACGCGCTCCACTGCGCATAGGGAATCTCAAAGCTTCCTGTCAGCGCAGTGTAAGCCTCGTTCCTCTCCTCCGGCTCCACTACCACGATGGCGTCAACCAGGCAGCCCGGGATAATGGCATTTCTCGGCCTTGAGGGTGTGTCCACCAGCCGGTCCACCTGGACGATCACCCTGCCGTGGTTTGCCTTCACCGCCTGACAGATGGACAGGGCGTCGCCGGACATGAACATATCGTCAAAGGAAATATTTCCCTTCCTGTCCGCGGCAGTGCCCTTTATGAGAGCCACCGTGATCTTCGGCAGCTTGTAGTAGAGGAACTCCTCCCCGTCCACCTCCACGTATTTCACAAGAGAGTCGTCGATCGAGAGCCGGTTGATACCAGGTCCTTCCTTTCTCGGGTCTACAAAAATGTCGAGCCCCACCTTGGAGAGCGCCCCCGGCAGTCCCCCCGCCTGCGCGCGGATGGCGTGGGAAATACATCCAAGGGGCAGGTTATATGCCTCAAAGCGGTCCTCAAGCACCAGCTTCTTTGTGCTTAACATAGCTCCGAAATGTCCGCAGATCAGGCGGTCCACCGCGCCCTCCCGTATGTACCCCTCCGCATTCCTGTTTTCGTCCCAGACGCCAAAGCCTGCGCTGGATATCATCGTCAGATGGCTGGGGGACTGCATCCTCTGGTATCTTCTGTACAGCGCCTCGTGGAGCTCTACCGGGTTCTCTATCCCCACAAATGAATTGACGCATATACAGTCCCCGTCCCGGATCAGGCGGATCGCCTCGTCAGCACTCATCACTTCATACATAACTACCATCCTCCTCGCAATAGGCCCGCAGGATCCTCTCGACTCCTGCATATGCAGTCCATTTTAGCAGAAGAGGCCCGCAAAGTCCAGCCGCAGCCCAAAAGCTCCCTCTTCTCTCTTCTTTTATTCTGAGTATCGTATGCGGTCTATCAGGCTCATCTTCCGGAAGCTGCGGGAGACAGCACAGGTGAGGAGTACCTGGGTGAGCGCCACAACCAGAGCCAGGAGCACAGCCGGAAGAGCCGGGTAATGATAGCTGGTCACATTCATGATATTTTCCGCCTTCATGTACCGGAAAACGCCGTAGCCCGCAAGGCTGCCGATACCCAGCGCCACCGCCAGGGTCCCCGCCGTGTAGAACAGGCCCTCCATCTGCATCATGCCGAGGAGCTGCCTTTCTGACAGACCGATGGCCTGCATCATGCCCAGCTCCTTCTTCCTTGTGTAGATGCTGTTGATCATGGTGTTCACAAGGTTCATGATACCGATAGCTCCCAGGACGATGAGGAAGGCATATCCGAGGAGGGCGATGATGCCCATGCCGCTCTCCCATGTCTGAAGATGGGTGTCGTAGGTGTCTGTGGCCAGGTAGGGGCTGATCTGTGCCATAGCATCCAACGCCTGGAAAGCCTCTTCTTTCTGTTCTTTGTCCACCGTGATGACCAAAGTCTGGCTCAGGTTGGCCGAAGAGAACCGGGCAAGAGACTCTGCAGGCAGAAGGAAGTTACCTCCGCAGATCCCCGATGGATATGCTCCCACCGCAGCGATCTCAAAGGTTCTCTCCACCGGTCCCTGCTCTGTCTCAAGAAGGAGCTTCACCTGACTGCCTGCCGTCAGATCCGGGAACCAGTGCTGAAGGCGCTGGTTCATGATGATCTTCTCCCCCTTTTTCAGCTCATCCCAATCTGCTGTCCCCTCTGTAATGCCGGACAGAATGACTTCTTTATAAGAGTCCTCATAGCCCTCCAGATTGGCCGTTGTGATCTGCCTCTCCGGGTCCAGATCCGAGAGGCTGCCCTGCAGCCAGGAGCGGACCTTCACCCCCTCCACGCCCGGGACAGAGCGCACCTCCTCTATAAAAGCAGAAGAAAGAGGATTGTCCTGCATAATGCTTGCCCAGGCCCGGTCCGGGTTCATCTTGTCCCCCTCCCAGCTGTCCACGTAGATCTGGTAATCCCCCTCAAACTCCTGCCGGGCAATCTCCTTCGGCGATGCGCAGGAGAGGACTGTAGCCACAGCCATAAAAAGAATGCCGATGGAGCCCAGGGTGAGGACTGTGAGAACGGTCCGCCTCTTGTTTCTCCCCAGGTTGGTCCTTGTGAGCCTGGAGATATTCAGGCTCTCATATCCCCTCCTGTCCTTTTTCCGGCTGCTGCCGCCCTGATAGCGCATGGCCTCCACAGGGGAAACCCTGGCTGCCAGGCGCATGGGCTTTACGAGGGACAGCCAGACGGTGGCAAGGACCGCCAGGATGGTCAGCAGGTAAATCCACCAGCGAAGGATGGGGACCTGTCCCTTTTCCAGCAGCTCGACGCAGAGCTGGTGCATGCCCGGCTCCGTGTAGGCGGTCTCGACATTGTCCGCCATTTTATAGATAGTGAGCAGCACCGGCCTGGCCAGGATACTGCCAAGAAGAAGACCGGTGGGAAGGGCTGCAAAGGCCACTGCCAGCCCTTCCCGGAACACGACCTGCCGCACCTGCCTCCTGGTGGCTCCCATGGCCCTGAGCCGCCCGTACTCCTGTATTTTGGGCACCATGGACACATAGTAGATGCTGTAGATACAGAGGACGCCGGCCGCGACCACCACCAGGATGATGGCCCCGATCCCGGTGTAAAGGCCCGGGTCCGTATAGTTGGCAAGAAGATAGGTGGTGTTGACAACTACATTGTCCCGGTCAACGCCAAAGTCCTCTCCCATCTCGCAGGCCTTCTCCTCCCTGGGCGTCCACAGTCTCGATCCCATCCCCCTTCTCTTGGGTGTCCTTCAGCCTGAGCAGGACACGGTACGCCCTGTCTTCTGCAGGGACAGAGGCGCGCATATAGTCCAGGGAGCAGATGATAAGGTCCCATGCCGCAGAGTCAAAAAGTTCTTCTGCCTCCCCCAGGGAGAAGGCAGAAGAAACGCGGTATCCTTCTTTTTTCAGTTTCAGTGCAATGCCCTGGTTCAGGCTTTTGTCGTCCTCCACAAGCAGTATACTTTTCATGGGATATCCTCTCCTAAAATGTCCAGTCTTTTTCCTTAAATCCCACAAGGATCCGGTCCCCGTCTATGAGAAGGGGCCGCTTTACCAGCATGCCGTCACTGGCCAGAAGACGGATCTGTTCCTCCTGGCTCATATCCGGAAGCCGATCCTTAAGTCTCATCTCCTTGTACTTCATGCCGCTTGTGTTGAAAAATTTTTTCACTGGCAGGCCGCTCATCCCGATCCACTTTGTCAGTTCCTCCTCCGTGGGATTTTCCTCCACAATGTGCCGGTCCTGGAACGCGATCCCTCTGTCCTCCAGATATTTCTTTGCCCGCTTGCAGGTGCTGCATTTTGGATATTCAATAAAAAGCATGATGTTCTGTCTCCTTTTGTCGTTTTATGTGTTACTTCTGCCTGGACCGATAGATCGCCTCCAGCGCATCCACGATCCCATCCACTCCCAGAAGGCTGGCGTTAAAGAGGATCTGGTGGGACTCAATGCTTCCCCAGGGCCTTCCGGCGTGGGTCTCATAGTACATCCTTCTCTCCCGGTCCGTCCGTTTGATCTTATCCCAGGCCTGCTTTTCGTTCAGCTTATAGATCCGGGAAATCCGGCGGACCCGATCCTCCTTGAAGGCATGGATAAACACGTGAATGCAGTTGCTGTAATCTCCCAGAATGTAGTCCGCACATCTCCCCACGATCACACAGGAACTGCGGGCCGCCAGCTTCTTGACAAGCTCTGTCTGCACCCGGTACATCTGGTCACTGAGAGGTTCTACACTCTCCCCGCTCATAAAAGCGGTGTAGTCTCCCAGACTCGTCACATAGGAGGACAGGAATTTTCCAAGAGATGTCTCGTTGATATTTTCCGCAGCCTCGTTGCTGATGCCGATCTCCTGGGCCGCCATATGGATCAGATTTTTATCGTAGAGAGGAATGTCCAGCCGCTGGGCAAGCTTGTTTCCGATCTCGTGGCCGCCGCTTCCAAACTGACGTCCAATGGTTATGATGGTATGATCTGTCATATGGATCAGCTCCTTTCTTTATCTTCTGTCTTTATTATACTTCACACAGAGAGGATAAGCAAAAGATTTTAGTGCTTCCAGCGCACATGACTGCCCTTTTTTGTCTTGGTGACTACAAGCTGCCTGTCAATGCTCTCTTTCAGCTCTGTCACGTGGGAGATAATGCCGATCATCCGGTCTGATCCTGCCAGCTCACTGAGCACGCCTATAGCCTGCTCCCTGGAATAATCATCCAGAGAGCCAAAGCCCTCGTCCACGAACATGGCCTTCATCTGGATGCCCCCGGCGCTGCGTGATATGACGTCCGCCATGCCAAGCGCCATGGCCAGCGCGGCCATAAACGACTCCCCTCCGGAGAGGGTGCGCACATCCCGGATCTTCCCTGTGTCCAGACTGTACACGTCCAGATCCAGCCCCACGCTGCCACGGTTGCCAAGCTGCTCCATGGAACGGCACCGCAGGATAAAGTTCCCGCCTGTCATGGCTTCCAGCCTCCGGTTGGCAAAGGTAATGATCTGCTGGAAATAGCGGCGCTGTACATACGATTCGAAATCGATCTTGGGCCGTCCGGGGAGGGAGCCCCCTGCGGTCTGGTCCAGGAGGCGCAGCCTTGCGCAGCGCTCTTTGAGCTTTCTGTTCTTTTCGTAGATTTTTTTCAGATGCTCCCGCACATCCTTGTTGTTCTCATTTTTGCTGTACCATCTTCTCTGCTCCTGCTCTGCGGCCTGCCTTCTCTCATCCAGGCCAGCTTTTTGCTCTGTCAGTCCCTGGGTCTCCACAGGCTGTTTCCCCTCCAGCTGTTCTTCCAGGGTCTTGACCCGGGCATCGGCCTCTATGCATTTCTGCCGGTACGCCTCCTGACTTTTCTCCAGCTCTTCCTTTTCTTCCTCCGCAAGAAGACTGCCCCGGCACTGGTCTTCCGTCTCAAAGGAAGAGACTGCCAGAGCCTTCTGCGCCTCCAGGGCAAGCGCTTCCTCCTGTGCTTCCGCCTGTTCCTTCTGTGCCTGTCGGGCTTTCTTTTCTCCTTCCGCCTGGCTGACCGCCTGGTCCAGCAGGCGCAGCCTGTCACCGGAAAGGGCCGCTTTCTTTTGCTGCTCCTCCTGTCGGGCGTAGCAGGCGGCCTGCTCTTCAGTGAGGGACTGCCTCTTCTTTTCCAGCTCCTCCCACTGTCTGACCTGCTCCCTGGCCTCCTCCTTTTTTCTCCGGCATTCCTGCAGCTCCCTCTCTCTTATGGTTTCTTCTCTGTCCAGGATGGGCTCCGGCCCCTCTCTCTCAAATGAAAACGCCTCTCCCACCACATTTTTCCCTTCTGTGAGGAGCCCCTGCAGGCAGGCGGCGCAGCGCTGTCCCGCCTCCAGAAGTAGCTGCTGTCTTCTGTCTTTCTCCTTTTCCGCCTCGTCCCTTCGCTTTCTGGCCGCCTTCACCTCCGCCTGATCCGGTGCACGGTCCGGCAGAGGAGCGGGGGCAGGATGGTTGAAAGAGCCGCACACAGGGCAGGGAGCACCCTCCCGCAGGTCCTTTGCCAGAATGCCTGCCTGGGCCTGAAGGAAGGCGTCGTTGCAGGCCAGGTAGGCGTCGGCAGCCTGCTGGTAGTCCCTCCTGCTCTTCTCAAAAGCCTGTGCGCAGATATCCCTTTTTGTCTCCTCCTTCCGAAGGAGCGGCAGCCTTTTCCTCAGCTCCTCCAGACTCTTCTTTCTGTCTTTTGCCGCTTCTTCCTGGCTCTCCCACTTCTGGAGTGCAGCGCGGCTTCCGGCAAGCCGGGCCGCCTGGTCTGTCACCTGAGTGATCTGCCCGGTCAGGACCTGGTACTCCTTCCGGCAGCGCTGCTCTTCCAAAAGGGCTGTCTCCTGGCTCTTTACCAGCTCTTTTTTCTGCTGGCCTGCCTGGCGGATCTTCTCCGCCGTCTCCCGGATCTCTTTTTCCAGCAGTGCTTTCTGCCGGCCTGCCTCTTCCCGCTTTTTGAAAGTCTCGCAGACCAGGCGGGCCTCCCGGCTGCGCTCCAGCCGACGCTGCCGCTCCTCCACGGCAGAGGCATTTTCCAAAAGAGCGGCGCGCCCTTTTCTTGCTTCCTCCAGATAGTCAAACCGTTTGTTCAGCTCCTGAGCCACCGCCAGATCCCGGTTCACCTTCTCCAGCTCCTTGTCAAGTTCCCCGATCTGCCTCTTGGCAGCCTCCTCCCGGGATTTCCCGTATTGCAGGATCAGCCGGACCGCCTCCAGTCTCTCCTCCGGCAGGGCCGCGCTCTCCAGCCTGCCAAGCAGGCTCTCTTCTTCCGGGCAGAAGAGGCGGGCCATCTCCTGATCCTCCTGCCTCTCCATATCCTTCATCTGTCCCCCGAGAGCGCCGGCCTCCTCACGGAGCCTTTGCTGCATCCGGGCGTAAAGATCTGTCTGAAAGATCCTGGAGAAAATCTCCTTCCTCTCATCGGAGCGGGCAGACAGAAGTTTCAGGAACTCTCCCTGGGCGATCATAACCGTCTGGGTGAACTGTCCCGCGTCCAGGCCGATGATCTCCACGATCTTCCGGTTGGTCTCCGCCTTTTTCCCCGGATATTCCGTGCCGTCAGGCAGAAAAAGGGTGACCGCTGACCGCTCCAGAGTCCGTTTTCTCTCTCCATCTTTCCCCCTTCTTTTGCTTGCCCTCTCGTATTCCGGACTCCGCATGATCCTATAGTCCTGCCCCTTGTACTGAAAGAAAAATTCCACAAAAGTGGGGGTGTCCTCCGCCGCATACTGGCTGCGCATCATCCGTCCATCCCTTCGCCCTCCGCTTGTCTGGTCGTAGAGCGCGTAGGTGATGGCATCAAAAATGGTGGTCTTCCCAGCTCCCGTGTCCCCGGTCACAAGAAAGATACCTGGCCCTGCCTGTGAAAAGTCAATCTCTTCTCTCCCCGCATAGGAACCGAAGGCTGACATAACCAGCCGCTGTGGAATCATTCTATCCCCTCCTTAAACATCTCTCTCATAATCGATTCTTCCTCCCTGTCCATAGGGCGGCCCTGCATCTCCTCAAAGAACTGTCCAAACACTTCCAGAGGATCCGCAAGGTCTAAATCCGGCTCCTGTGTCCCTTCCTCCCCATTCAGCCGGGCCCGGAGACTTTCCAGCCGCACCTGGAGCAGCCTTGGAAAAATGCGCTCCAGCTGGTCTGCCGGCTCATAGAGAGCCTTCTCATCTGTCAGCGTGACGCTCACATAGTCCTGACGGATCTCCTCCCCGGCGCCGGCAAGGACCTCCTCAAGCGTCCCCTTAATCTCCCGCACCTCATGCAGGGGCTCGAGTGGGATCTCTGTGCGCACAGGGGGCGTGCCCTTCTCTTTCAGCTCCACTATGGTCAGCGTCTTATGATCTCTACTCTCAGACACAGAGTATTTCAGAGGCGTCCCGCAGTACCAGGCAGGCCCTTCCCCCACCTGCTGCCTTCTGTGGATATGCCCCAGGGCGCAGTAGTCAAAGTCCGCCAGAGCCGAGATATCCACATTGTCCAATCCTCCCACACGGACACTCTCCGACCCGGCAGCCAGAGGAGGAACCCCTGCCGCTGTATAGAACTGGTGGGTGACAATGACATTTCTCACCGAAGTGTCGATCTGCTCCCTCTCCACAAGTCCCCGGACCGCCCCGTCGTAGTCCTCCGGCGCCCGGCCCTGGGGAAAGGCAGGGCGCACATAACCGGGCTTTACGAAGGGGAGAAGGTAGAAGCACACTTCTCCGTAGGCATCCTGCAGCGTCACCTTTTTCATCCGTTCTTCCTCCCTGGCAGGAGGCATGCCGGCCACGTGGATGTGCTGCCTTCCAAGGATGGCACTGGCATAGTCCAGGCGCTCCGCCGAGTCATGGTTCCCGGCAATGGCCAGCACCGGGATGGCTGGCCGGATGTCCGCCAGTCTGGTGAGGAACCAGTCAAAGAGGGAGACTGCCTCAGCAGAGGGAACAGACCGGTCATAGATGTCCCCGGCAATGACAATGGCATCCGGCCTCTGTTCTTCCGCCGCGTCAGCGATCCGTGAGAGGATGTATCTCTGGTCTTCTTTCAGATCATAATAATGCAGGTGTTTCCCAATATGAAGATCGGATATATGAAAAAAACGCATACTGTACGTTCCTCCTTCCTGTCTTGGCGGCCATCTGTAAGGGCCGCGATGTGGTTATTGTACCATATTCTGCCCGTCATGCCCAAAAGATCCGCAAAAATATCTGCCACAAAATATCTCTTTTTCTCCGCCCTTGCGGCCTGCGCAGCTTTCCTGTATAATGAAAAAACTGATCAACTACGAAAGAAGGGATTCTATGAAAATTATCAAACAGGTGGGGATCATTTTTCTGATCTGCTGGCTGGGCCTGGTCATTGAGGCGGCTCTTCCTTTTTCTTTTCCTGCCAGCATCATCGGAATGATCCTCCTTTTTGTCTGTCTGCTCTTTGGTATCTTAAAGATTGAGCATATACAGGAAAAATCAGATTTTCTCCTGTCCAACATGGCCTTTTTCTTTGTGCCTGCCGGAGTCAGTATCATCAACTATCTGGATCTGTTAAAGAGCAGCCTGCTGCCCATCCTTGTCATCTGCGTGGCGTCCACCTTTATCACGTTCGCTGTGACAGCCTGGAGCATCCGGCTGACCATGCGGCTGATGAACAGGAGGAAAGGATCATGAAAGAAATATTTTCCTCCCCGTTTTTTGGCATTTCCTTAAGCATCCTGGCCTTCTGGGCCGGAGAAAAATTGCAGAAGAAGACAAAGCTGACTGCCTGCAGCCCGCTGCTTGTAGCCATCGTGCTGATCATCGGTGTTCTCCTTCTCTTTGACATACCCTATGAGGCCTACAATGAGGGCGGGCAGATCATCAACATGTTTCTGGCGCCGGCCACAGCCTGCCTGGCTGTGTCCATTTACACAAGGATCAAGTTGCTGAAGAAGCACTGGCTCCCTATCCTGGTAGGCTGCACCTGCGGCTCCCTGGCTTCCATGGGAAGCATTTACCTGATGTGCACACTCTTCCACCTGGACGAGAAGATCACGCTGTCACTGCTGTCCAAGTCAGTTACCACCCCCATTGCCGTCAGCATCACAGAGCGGTTCTCTGGCGTGGTCCCTGTTACAGTGGTGGCCGTTCTCATCACCGGCACACTGGGAAGCATACTGGCACCCTTCTTTGTCCGTCTCTTCCGGGTGAAGGATCCCCTGGAAGCAGGGCTTGCCATCGGGGCCTGCAGCCACGCAGTGGGTACATCAAAGGCTCTGGAGATAGGGGAGACGGAAGGAGCCATGAGCGGGCTTGCCATCGGAATCTGCGGCATCATCACCGTCATTTTCTCACTTTTTATATGAGAATCTTCTTTGATATTAAAAAAGGACACAGCCGGCTTCTGCCAGGATATGGCAGCGCCGGCTGTGTCCTTTTTTCAGTTCTTTTCCAGATGTGACATCTGCAGATGCGTTTAGATGTGCTGTCGACATAAGAAATATTAACATAAGGCTTTATGTCGCACAAGTAGGTTCCGCGAAATGCGTCATTTTGTGTCGATTAGGCACTTTTTTCAAACTGTGAATTGTACAGCTCCGCATAGAAACCGTTCTTGGCAAGGAGTTCTTCATGACTTCCCTGCTCAATAATATCCCCGTCTTTCATAACAAGGATCAGGTCAGCGTCCCGGATCGTAGACAGTCTGTGAGCTATGATAAAGCTGGTTCTTCCCTGCATGAGATTGTCCATGGCTTTCTGGATTCGCACTTCTGTCCTGGTATCCACCGAACTCGTGGCCTCATCCAGGATGAGGATCTTCGGATCAGCCAGGATGGCTCTGGCAATGGTGAGGAGCTGCTTCTGTCCCTGGGACACATTGCTCGCCTCCTCGTTGAGCACCATGTCATAACCTCCCGGAAGTGTCTGCACAAAACGGTGCACATAGGCTGCTTTCGCCGCTTCCACCACCTCCTCGTGGGTAGCGTCCAGTTTGCCGTAACGGATGTTCTCCTCGATGGAGCCGTTGAAAAGCCAGGTATCCTGGAGCACCATGCCAAACATACTGCGAAGATCCGCCCGGTTGAACTCCCGGAGGTCGTGTCCGTCTATCTTGATGGATCCGCTGTTCACATCATAGAAGCGCATAAGCAGCTTCACCATAGTTGTCTTCCCGGCGCCAGTGGGTCCCACGATGGCGATCTTCTGTCCCGGCTCTACCTTTGCGTTGAAGTCATTGATGATAATGTGATCCGGGTTGTAGCCGAAGTGGACATGGTCAAATTCCACCCGCCCCTCCAGATTGTCTGTGGACACTGGATCCGCCACGGTCTGCTCTTCTTCCTCTTCATCCAGGAACTCAAAGACCCGCTCTGAGGCTGCCGCTGTGGACTGGAGCATGTTGGCCACCTGAGCCACCTGCTGGATGGGCTGTGTAAACTGGCGCACATACTGGATAAAGGACTGGATATCTCCTACCTGGATAGCATTTCTGATCACCAGATATCCGCCCAGGATGGACACTGCCACATACCCCAGGTTGCCCACGAACTGCATGATGGGCATCATCATGCCGGAGAAAAACTGGGATTTCCAGGCTGACTGGTAGAGGACTGCATTTGTATCATTGAATGTCTTGATAATGTCCTCTTCTTTATTAAATGCCTTGACAATATTGTGTCCGCTGTACACTTCCTCCACCTGGCCGTTGATATGGCCCAGATACTCCTGCTGATCTTTGAAGTACCGCTGTGAATGCTTCACGATCACAGAGATCAGGCACATGGACAGAGGAAGGATCAAAAGGGCAATGACCGTCATCAGAGGGCTGATGCTGAGCATCATCACAAGGACGCCTATGATGGTGGTCACAGAGGTGATCACCTGGGTGGCGCTCTGGTTCAGGCTCTGTCCCAGTGTGTCCACATCGTTGGTGATGCGGGAGAGGATCTCGCCGTGGGTCATTGTGTCAAAATATTTCACAGGCATGCGGTTTATCTTCTCGGAAATCTCTTTTCGAAGCCGGTACGTCATTTTCTGGGAGATCCCTGTCATAATGTACCCCTGTATGAAGGAGAGCGCTGCGCTGACTACATAGAGAGACAGCGCGCTTAAAAGGATCCGTCCCACCTTTCCAAAATCAATGCCGTCTCCGCCGGACACGCGGCTCACAAGGCCGTTGAAGATCTCTGTAGTGGCATTTCCCAGGATCTTTGGTCCGATAATGTTGAAGGCTGTTCCTCCCACCGCAAAGAGCATGACAAAGAGGATCGCGATCTTGTAGCTTCCCATATACGCCATCAGCTTCTTCATAGTGCCTTTAAAGTCTTTTGCCTTCTCTCCCGGCATCATGTGTCTTCCGCCGCCCATATGTCCGTGTCTTTTTGTCTGTCTTGTCTCTGCCATATTAGACCGCCTCCTTCATGTCTCGTTCCAGTTCTTCCTCCGAAAGCTGGGAGGACGCGATCTGGTAGTACGCCTCACAGTTTTTCAGAAGCTCCCTGTGTGTTCCTATGCCCGCGATCTTTCCGTCATCCAGGACAATGATCTGCTCCGCATGGAGGATCGTGCTGATCCTCTGCGCTACGATAATGACCGCCGCATCTTTTGTTTTCCTGGCAAGGGCCGCCCGGACAGCCGCGTCGGTCTTGTAGTCCAGCGCGGAGAAGCTGTCGTCAAAAATGAAGACTCTGGGATGTTTTGCGATGGCTCTCGCAATGGAAAGCCTCTGCTTCTGTCCGCCGGACACATTGGATCCGCCCTGGGAGATGGGACTTTCATATCTCTTTTTCTTATTGTCAATAAATACTGTAGCCTGGGCAATCTGAGCCGCCTCTTCCATTTCCTCCCTGGATCCTTCCGGATTGCCGTAGAGGATGTTGGAGGCTATATCGCCGGAGAACAGCACGCCCTTCTGGGGCACGTAGCCGAGCTGGGCCCGGAGGTCATGCTGGGTAAGACTGCGGATGTCATGGCCGTCCAGGGTGATCTTGCCCTCCGTCACGTCATAGAACCTGGGGATCAGGTTCACCAGGGTGGATTTTCCGCTTCCTGTGCTTCCTATGATCGCTGTGGTCTGACCCGGCTTTGCGGTAAAGTTCAGATCCTGGAGCACATCCTCCTCTGCTCCCGGGTACCGGAAGGAAACGTGATCAAAGCAGATCTCGCCTCTGCAGTCTTCCAGCTTCTCCGGCTGTTCCGGGTCATTGATCGCTGTGGAGCTGCGCAGCACTTCATCTACACGCTCTGCAGAGACAGCCGCTCTTGGCAGCATGACAGAGATCATACAGATCATAAGGAAGGCCATGATGATCTGCATCGTGTACTGGATAAAGGCCATCATGTCTCCAACCTGCATGGCACCATCATTGACGCTGTGGGCACCTGTCCAGACGATCAGCACGGAGATACCGTTCATCACAAGCATCATGACAGGCATCATAAAGGTCATGGCCCGGTTGACAAACAAGTTCAGCCTGGTCAGGTCCTTGTTGGCCTTGTCAAACCGTTCCTCCTCGTATTTCTCGGTGCCGAAAGCCCGGATAACCTGCAGGCCTGTCAGGATCTCTCTGGACACAAGGTTCAGACGGTCCACCATTTTCTGAACGATCTTGAATTTCGGCATAACGACAAGGAAGAGCACGATCACTACCATGAGGATCAGCGCCACTCCAAGAGCAATGATCCAGGTCATGGACACATTTGTATGCAGCACTTTCCAAATTCCTCCCACTGCCATGATGGGGGCGTACAGCACCATTCTGAGGATCATAACTATCAGCATCTGGATCTGCTGGATATCGTTGGTACTCCTGGTAATGAGAGAGGCTGTAGAAAATTTATCGAATTCCCCATTGGAAAATCCCACCACTTTCTGGAATACTTTTCCTCTGGCTTCCCGGCCCACACTGGCCGCCACGCGGGATGCCATAAGGCCTACCGTGATGCTGGCCAGCATACCGAGGGCTGCCAGCGCCAGCATTTTTCCTCCTGTGACAAGGATATAATTCGTCTGCATGGCGTCCATATCCATGCCCAGCTCTTCATAGGCAGACTGGATGTACAGAGTGGCCGCCTGCTCCACCATGGTGTCGGGCATGCTGTCCATGCCCTCATCCATCTGGGCGATCACCTGGTCCCTTGCACTGTCGTCCATCATTCCCAGCATATCAAATATGGTCATATCCGACAGATCCGCACCGGCCATGGCATCGGCATTGTCCCGGCATCCGCGCCGCCGGCCTGATCCCGGGTGGCCTGAGGCGCCATCTGCTGCTGCGCCTGCTGCATCTGGGCTTCCATCTGCTGGCGCATGGTCTCCTCCATGGCCCTGGAGGCGTCGCTGCCGTTCTCGAATCCGGAAGCCAGCAGCATGGGTTTTCCCATGATATCTGACAGGTCTTCCAGCTCCTCTGTGCTGTCTTTTATACTTTCTTTAAGTTCAAGGACTGTGCCGCTATAGTCATAGTCCTTCCCATCTGCCTCCTGGTAGGCCTCTCTCACGGTCTCCTGGTCGTCGGAGGGAATAAAAAGAAGCAGACGCTCAAACTCATCCGAGGCAATCTGCTCCGGCACGCTCTCATCCACGCCTCCCTGCTGGATCCCCACATTTACGATATCCGACGTGTAGGTCGGAAGGGACAGGTCACACCAGGCCTGCACGATCAGCACACACAGGATAGCCAGCACGGCGCCTGCGTGGGGCTTCAGAAATTTTATTAGCTTTCCCATAAATATTTGTCACTCCTTTTCTGCTCTGGGCTAAAAATTCTTTTCCGGATGTAACCGGCGCAGGACCTCACTCAAGTCCATATCCTTCAATTCTTTTGATTCCATGACGTTCTCCTCGATCTGCATGAGGAACCGACGGAGGAGAAGCTTCTCCTCCTCCCGGAAGTCCTGGAGCATGATCTCCTCGGTCTTGCGGAAGAGCTGCTTCAGGTCTTCTATGCGGCTCCTTCCTGTGTCCGTCAGATGGATACGGGTCTTTCTCTGGTCGTTCGGATCAGGTTCCTTTTTGACCAGCCCCTTCTCCTCCATCTTCCGGAGGGCCACATTCATAGAAGGCGGCGTGATGCCGGCCCGTCCCGAGAGCTGACGCTGGGTCAGATTGCCGTACCGGCTCAGGATAAACAGGATCGCCGCCTGGCCCATGTTCATGTCAAATCGTTCCAGAAGAGAAATCGTCTGGTATTTCAGCAAATGCGCACTCCTCATCATAAGCATCTGAAGAGGCATGTTTCTGCCATCCAAATATCAACACCTCACTTTTCGTTAGTTGTCTAACGGATATTTTAGAGATATGCCTATATAAAGTCAACATACAAAGATAAATATTTATCCTTTTTTAATAATTTTCCATAAAAATTCATTTTGCAGACTAATAAAAAAACGCAATTCGGGACGTAATACTTTTGAAAAGTATTACGTCCCGAATTGATCATCGGTCTTCGTTGAACATACGGCGGATGCGGTCCTCGATACCGTGTTCTTTGATATATTGATATACGGACCGGGGGACCAGATGCTCCCACTCCTGGCCCGTGGCGATACAGCTCCGGATCCAGGTGCCGGTAACGCCACACTCCTCCTTGCTGCGCCGCCAGAGGACCTCCGTCTTCAGGTCGAGCCCCTTCAGGATCTTCAGCTTTTCCTCGTCCCAGCCGTCGCAGATGCCCAGATAGTAGACTCCGTCGGAGGGCGTGTACTGGGTGATGTACTCGGGGCGGTGGATGGGAAACGGGACGATCTCGTAGGCAGTCAGGGGCACGTTGAACTCCTCCATGACTCCCCGAATCATCTCATAGCGCTCCAGATAGGTCAGCGGATTAGCCGCTGGCGTGGAGCGTATCTCGTCGTTGACCGACTCCCGGACACAGGAGGGGTCCGGGTTGGTGATCCCGATATACAGCCTCCGGCACCGCATTTTCGCAGCCAGGATATACTCAATATGTTTCAGATGCGGGATCTGGAATCTCGCATTCACAACTCCTTTTTCAACCATAACAAACCTCTTTCGTAAAATGAAAATCAAGCCTGACATCAGTAACTGTAAACGAAACTTGTTCTTTTCCCGTCAATGTACTAAAATGATACCAACACAAACTCACAGGAGGTATCACACATATGACAGTACAAGAAGACCAGACATTCCTTGAAAATGCGCTCCCCTTTTTTCCACGGCTCTCCCCCTCGGAGAAATCTCTGCTCCTGCAGAGCACCACGTCCGTTTCCTATAGGAAGGGAGCCTCCATCCACCGGGCAGACTACAAATGTCTGGGACTTCTCCTTGTAAAAACAGGGTCCCTGCGGGTGTACATCATGTCCGAGGACGGCCGGGAGGTCACGCTTTACCGGATCTATCCCGGCGAGCTGTGCATCCTGTCCGCCTCCTGCGTTCTCTCCTCCATCACTTTTGACGTGTATATTGACGCAGTGAAGGACAGCCAGGTGCTCCAGGTCAGCTCCTCTGTCATCTCCCTGCTGATGCACGACAACATCTATGTGGAAGCCTTTGCCAACAGAGCGGCCGCCGAACGGTTCTCCGATGTCATGTGGGCCATGCAGCAGATCCTGTTCATGAGCTTTGACAGACGCCTTGCCATCTTTCTGCTGGACGAGTCCGCCTCCCTTGGCACAGACACCCTATCCATGACCCACGAGCAGATTGCAAAGCTCATGGGCAGCGCCCGGGAGGTGGTGACCCGGATGCTGAAATATTTCTCCCAGGAGGGCTATGTGGCTCTCTCAAGGGGAAGCGTCACTCTTCTCGACAAAAAAGCGCTCCGAAAACTGGCAGATACGCAGCCATAACAGGCATTTTGCTTCCGGGAAATCTTCCTATCCTCTTCTATTCATAAGTCTTCATAGCGGCCTCCACAGCCTGGATGATCGCTGTGCGGAAGCCCGCCTTCTCAAGAGCTGCCACACCCCGGATAGTGGTGCCGCCCGGGGAGCACACATCGTCCTTCATCTGACCCGGATGTTTGCCCTGATGGAGCATCAGTTTCCCGGTCCCTGCGATCATGCCTGCAGCCAGCTCATAGGCCTGGGGCCTGGTAAGCCCGTACATAACTCCTGCATCTCCCAGCGCTTCGATAAACATGCTGGCAAAAGCAGGGCCGCATCCGCTTATGGTGTTGGCGATATTGACTTTCTGCGTCTCCACCTCCGCCACAATTCCGATGGCCGATAAAAGAGAATGGAAAAGGGCATATTCCTCCTCTGTGAGAGAATGCTTTTTCTCACATGTGTAGATGCCTTCCCCCACGGCTGCCGGCGTGCTGGGGATAGCGCTGATATGGTGGGTGCCCGGCGCCAGCATTGCCTCATAGTCGTCAAACATCACTCCTGCTGCCACAGACCAGAGGATCTTCCCTGCAAGGAGATC